>JAXHTB010000001.1:0-40116 GCA_034190185.1 Spirochaetota bacterium
ATTTAACTAAACGTACTCCATTCAAAGTTTCCAGTACTGCAATCGAATAACCTTTCGATATCTCGCTTAATTGTTTCCCAAACTTTTTAGAACGAGAAATCGCATACTGGTTAACTACCATAATCGTACCTAATAGTATGGTCGCAGCAATAGTCAACTCCCACGAAGTAGATAATAGTATTCTCTAATACATGGATTATTTGTTTGTTTGTATTCTTAATTTGTGCTTATTTTGTCGGAGCAATTCAAGGAATCAGCCAAGACCTGGACTTTGTGGGTGTGTACGGCATAATAGTAGCGCTGTTGGGAGGATTGGAATCCTTTCCGGGAGCTATCATCGCAGGATTGGTGATCGGTTTAGTACAGTCCTTTGTGGGAGGATATCTTGCAGGTGTATTGGGAGGTGGTATTGCAGAGACAGCCCCATTTATCATAATGTTTCTTATAAGTTTTTGGAGACCATATGGCTTCTTTGGATTAGAAAGGATAGAGAGAATTTAGCATGTTAGGGGGTAAATAATAAATGAATAACAGACCTTGTGGAGTTTTTGATGTAAGATACAGTCAGGATAAAGCCGTACTTCGTACCAAGGCGCATTGGGTGCTCTTTATTCTTTTTCTTGTGGCTATTGTTGTTGTGCCTCAATATATGACTGGTCATCTATTAAGTGTTGGTGTAATAATCGGAACAACAATCATAGCAATGTATGGTATACAGATAATGATCGGCTATACATATCAGATCACCCTGGGACATGCAGCCTTTGTTGGTGTTGGTGCATATACTTCTGCAATGCTTACACATTATTTAGGATGGAATTTCTTCTTTGCTTTGCCAATTGCAGGATTAGCGGCAGCCATTTATGGTTTGATAATAGGGGCTTCTACTGTTAGGTGTAAGGGGCTCTATTTGGTAATACCAACCATCTCAGCTCATTTTATCTTTTTCTATTTAGTAAATGAGGTATTTTCCAGATGGACACTTGGATCAGAGGGGATAGATTGCGAGGTTCCTACACTTCTTGGATTTGCTTTTGATACTGATCTAAGTTATTTTTACCTTGTAGCCTTTTTTACTCTTATTTTAGGTATATTGGTGAAAAATATTACTCGAACAAAGGCAGGAAGGGCATTTGTGGCTATTAGGGATAATGATATTGCTGCAGAGGTTATGGGAATTGATATATTCCGTTATAAACTACTTGCATTTGCTATTGGGAATTTCCTTGCTGGTATAGGTGGAGCCTTCTGGGCGCATTATGTAGGTTATATAAATACTGAGTTCTTCCCAATATTAGATACTGTTTATTATGCGGCATTTTGTGTTGTTGGAGGAATGGGTTCAGTAATTGCAGCGGTTTTTGGCGCGGCATTCTGGAGGATTTTGGGTGAGATTGTAAACATGGTTGCGCCAATTCTGGATGAATTACTAGGTGGGACAGGCGCTAATGTTGTATCTTCAATGGGTTTAATTGTTTTTGCAATAGTAACAATTCTCTTTTTAATATTTGAACCTAGAGGTATTTCACATAGATGGGAGTTGTTTAAAAAGTCCTATAGACTGCATCCATTTAATTATTGATGTAGTATATATATTAGAGGTTTATCCCTGCTTGGTTTTAATTCATATAGTAGAACAAAAATGGAAAACCTCAACTAACAAGAAAGGAGGTAGAGGAATTATGGTTAAAAATCTGTTTTTAGTTATGTTGTCTTCTGTTTTTCTTTTTAGTTGCGCCACATTAGGTGGAAATAGTTCTGGAGACTCAGAATATAAACCACCACCTCTAGAACTTAGTATTGAGTTAAAAAGTGTTGAAGTAAAACTTGGTGCAGAGAAAATTTTAAGCGATAAGATTTTAATGGCCAAGAAACTCGCTAAAAAGCAAACAAAAAGTGGATGGCTTAAATTAATGGGAATGGGAAAGGATAAAAAGATAGGGCCTGTTAAAATGCCATCAAATGCACTACTTGGACTTGTTCCAAAGGCAGATATGACTGTTACTTTTAAAGTGAAAAATCCTAACGATTACGATGTAATTGTTGGAAGTATTGCATTTGGACTTTCTGAGGAAACAATAATATTTTTTCCTGCAAAATCAACAGCAGCTGAAACATGGGTAGATATATTTGCAGGTGAGGAATCAGAATTTGAAGTACAGATGAATATTCTTAAAATTCCATCGCTTGCTTCTATTGCATGGTCAGCTATTGAGAGTGGAACCGCTATGTGGAAAGCTAGAGGGACCATTGTTGTCCTTGCAGATCAGATTCCAGGAGGTGGAGTGAGACAAAGATTTGAGACTAAAAAAGTAAAAACAACAATGGCAAAATAATAATACAATAGATTATTGAATTATTAGTTGTGTTCGAAAAGTAAATAAATGTAAATAAAAAATTAAATTAAAAATTTAAGTGAGGTAAGAACCCGCGTTTGTAATGACCTGCATACCTTAAACTATTTAACAGTAGTATTCAACAAAAATTGAATGCAAAGAATATGGAGGTAATATTTATGAAGGAAAATAAAAGTAATATACTAATGTTTTCTGTGTTTACCATCCTTTTTTTTACTGTTATGATTGCTATTGCATCTCAGGCAGACGCTAAAAGACCAATAATAAAGCATTATGGAATAGTTGATTTAACCGGTCCTTACGGTATCTTAGTGCCGGATTTATGGGAAGGGAAGCTAGATTATTACAGATTTATTAATGAAGAAGGTGGAATTGAAGGTCATCCAATAAAACTGATTTGGGGGGAGACCGGTAATATGATGGCAAGAACATGGTCTCATTATAAAAGGTATAAGAGGGCAAATGTTCAGTTACTTTGGTTAGCCTCCTCCCCTGATGGTGAGGCCTTAAAGAAGATACTAAAAAGGGATAAGGTTTTATGTCCACTAAATTATGGCCAAAGTGATCCTCAGTTATATCCTCCAGCTTGGATTTATATAGATGGTCCAAGTTACGGTGAAGGTTTTGGAGCCTTCTTACGAATGGCAAAAGCGAAATGGGATAAATCAGGGAAAAAAGGCACAATGAAGGTTGGTATCATTGGTCCAGACACAGCTTATGGAAGAGCAGCTATTGAACCTGGAAAGAGATTTGGGAAGAAGATCGGTGTAGATGTAGTCGGACAGGAGTATGCTCCAGTTGTACCAATAGATTTAACACCACAGATTTTAAGGCTTAAAGATAAAGGAGTGGACTGGATCTGGTGTCAGGGATTAAGTCAGATCGCTACTGTTTTTTTAAAGAACATGTCTTCTCTTGGGTTAAAGGGAAAAATTCCTGTTGCTGGGTTCTGGTGGGTAACTGGTGCAGAGATGCTTAGACGTATTGGACCTAAATTTTCAGAAGGTTATATATTCCTTACTTATAACTATCTTCCGCAGGTAGAGAAAAATCATCCTGGTATTAAGAATTGTATTAAAATGCGGCAAAAATATCACAGGAAAGATCCTGATGAGTATTATGTAAGGGGAGTAAGAGCTACTCAATTTGTAATAGAATTAACAAAAAGAACCATTAAAAAATATGGATTTAAGGGACTTACTGCATCAAATTATATGAGAACGATGGAGACATTTAAGGATTGGAAGACTCCATGGGATTTAGGCGCACCATTTACAATCACCCCTAATGATCGTAGGACTGCAAAGAAAATGCTTTTTTATCAGGTCAGAGGTGGTAAGATATATAGGTACAGTGATTGGATAAATGCCCCTCATCTCTATCCCGAAAATATGTCTCACCTCTTTAAGAAATAAAAAAGGGGGGAGGTGATTGATATATTGTTATAACCTCCCCAATTAAATTTCTAATTCATATGTTGTGAATATTATTCATAAGAGTCTTCCTAGTAATTTTAGGGAAGCAAATTATTCTATATAATACAATACTGTGAAGTTGAAAATATGTATGTTGATAGTATTACTATTCTGTAAATTTGTTTTCACCTTAAATGAGAATATTAAAAGAAATTTGATTAAGATGTATTTCCCTATATGATAGATTTAATATTTATATAAAATTTATAATAATAGTAAGGAGGTTAATTACAAGCTAATAAATATAAATTTAATTTTAAGTGGAAATAATTCACATTTGTATATGTCTATGCACCTAAAAAGAAGTCTATATTTAGTATTATTAATCTTATAAAAAATATTGGAGGTAAGAGTTAATGAAAAGAAATAATAGTAAAAATTTGCTAATGTTTTCTGTACTTGCTGCCCTTTTTTTTAGTATGATGATTATTTTTGTTACTAATGTAGAGGCAAGAAAACCATTGATTAAGCATCATGGAATCGTAGATTTAACTGGGCCATATGGTGTACTTGTTCCTGACGTTTGGGAAGGGATGCTGGATTACTATAGGTTAATTAATGAAGAAGGTGGTATTGATGGACATCCTATAAAGCTTATTTGGGGAGAGACCGGTAATATGATGGCCAGGACATGGTCACATTATAAGAGATATAAACAGTCAGGTGCTGAGTTGTTGTGGCTTGCATCCTCTCCTGATGGAGAAGCACTAAAGAATAGATTAGTAAGGGATAATATTTTCTGTCCAATAAATTTTGGTCAAAGTGATCCTCAGCTATATCCACCAGCAATGACTTACCTCGATGGACCAAGCTATGGGGATGGATTTAGTGCATTTCTCAGGATGATTAAACAGAAGTGGGATAAAGCAGGAAAGAAAGGGATCATCAAGGTTGGGATTATTGGTCCGGATACAGCTTACGGAAGAGCAGCTCTTGAGCCAGGAAAAAGATTTGGGAAGAAGATTGGAGTTGAAGTAGTAGGCCAGGAGTATCCACCTGTTGTGCCTATAGATATTACACCTCAAATACTTCGTTTAAAAGAGAAGGGAGTTCATTGGATTTGGATGCAAGGATTGAGTCAGATTTGTACAGTATTTCTAAAAAATATGAATTCTCTTGGTTTACAGGGTAAGATAAAGGTAGCTGGTCTATGGTGGACAACTGGTGCAGAGATGCTTAGGCGTGTTGGTCCAAAACTAACAGAAGGATATATCTTTGACACATACAACTATTTACCACAAGTAGAAAAAAATCATTTCGGAATTAAGAAATGCAAGGAAATGCGGCAAAAATATCACAAAAGAGAACCAGATGAATATTATGTAAGGGGTGTTAGAGCTACTCAATTTGTTATGGAGCTTACTAAAAGGACTATTCAAAAATATGGATTTAAGGGTCTTACAGCAAAGAACTATAAAAGTATGATGGAGACCTTTAAAAATTGGAAAACCCCTTGGGACCTTGGCGCACCTTTTGATATTACTAAGAATGATAGAAGAACTGCTAAAGTAATGCTTTTTTATCAGGTTAAGAATGGAAAGATTCGTAGATATAGTGATTGGATTAAGGTACCCCATATATATCCAGACAATATGGCTAAATTTTTTAAGAAATAGAAGTAATATATCTTATAAGGGGACATTTAAACCAATGTCTCCTTATAATTACATTTTTACTTTTTAATTCTTCCTTTCTAATTTTAAATTCTTTCAATCCTGCCATAGATATTTTTTCCAGACAATTTTGGTTAAAGTGATCTACAGATATGTCCTCAGGTATTACATATTTGGATATACCTGTATATGCCGATGCATTTACTTCATTTAAAATATATATGGTAATCGAATTAGTGTAAAAGGAATTCCTAAAGTCAGTATTTTATGGACTGTTGTTGGTTGCACTGGAGCATTGCTTATTGCAGAAGAATATGAGAAAAAGATTGGAGTTTAGATGTAGGTAAAGAGTATATAAAAGTAGTTCAGATAGTCATTGCTTCACAAGAGTTAAGGCTGAAGTATAAAGGTGTTAACTGTATTTAGATACAGTGATTAGATCAGATTTCTACAGTTTTTTAATATATAACAACTTTAAATTATAAGAGAAGATTATAATTACCAGGTTTTTGTAGATTATCAGAGCAGAGACTTTTTTTTATGTATTAGTGCTAAATTTACAGTAGAATATATATTTACTCTTATTTATTATCGAAATGAAAAATATTGATATATGTAAATTTGTAAGATTTATTTGAAAAAAATCGTTGCAAAAAAATTTTCTTAATATATAAAAATTATGGAATTCTACTCACAGTTTTATAAAATAATCAAAAAGAAACAGTTTATCATTAATAATTACTGTACAATTAATATTATTTGAAATTTGTATATACTGTATCTATGTAGAATATAAACCAATTGTTATAAGGATTATAAAATACATCATCTGAACCTAACCAACGAAATATCGTAAGACCTTTTTTAAGATAAAAGTTATTTAATTTATATACAAAAATAATATTTATAATTTTAATTAGATTGATTACAATTATACAAATTATAATAAAAATAATATATGTTGAAGTTCGGTATGAATGCAATAAGTAACTTATTATTTTGTTTATTTTCTAGGTTTGCATTGTTCTTATTAACAGTTCCATTAGTAAGGCAGAAGATGTAAGAGGAGTAACAGATAATTCGATTAAGATTGGTCTTAGCATGGATCAAACTGGTCCTGCTGCCTCCACTCTTGTCCCTCTTACTAGTGCAGTTCGAAATTTAGCAAGAAATGTGAATGAAATTGGCGGTGTTAATGGTAGAAAATTAAAAATAATTGTTGAAGATGATCGTTATTCAATCCCACCAGCTAAAGCTGCAATCAAAAAACTAGTATACAAAGTAATATATTTGCACTTATTGGTCCCAGTTCTGCAAGTTTAATAAATGTTATATGGAAACATATCCAGAAAAATAAATTACCGATCAGGGAATTAATGAAGTTTGGATTAAAAATTTCGGTCTTTCAAACTTATGTTGCTATATTAGTTGAGGAACTAGCTCAAATGGGAAAGGTAGCAGAGAATGCATATATAGTTCATGCAATTCACCATGGTATGGAAAGGGTGCTGGAGTTGCAGTGATGAGGAATTGGAGTAAATATTATAATTTCTTCTGATGCAAGGATATCTTTCATATTAACAAAAATAGAATTCTTGCATCATTAGGAATGACACCATCTGATAATTGGATTTTTCCATAGTTTTTGGAGATACTCATATCATTTACTGCATATCTTATCATAAAAATATATAATTGGAATACTTTGATATGAAGAATTTGAAATATTTTGCAAGCTTGCATAATCATACAATTTATTCTGATGGCAGTTTTCAGATTCGAGAATTGATTAATAAAACTAAAGATGTAAATGAGGAGCTTAGAGTTAAGCGTGGGATAATGATTAAGGGACTTGCAATCGTTGATCATGATTTTTATCCTAATGAGGTTATTATTGAAGAGGAGAGGGATTATGCTAAGAAGTTCGGTATTGAACTTATATTTGGCACAGAGATCAGCGCTGATAGTGCCAGTGTCCATATAATTGGATATGAGTTAAAACCCTCTAATTATTCTATCTATCAGTTTATGTTAAAGGAGCAGTTTAAAAGGCTTGAAGCTTTTGAGGATACATGCCGACGGCTAAATCGGTTATTCGAACGAGAAGGCATTACTATTGACTTAAATAAAGATGTTGGCCCTAAGGCTCTAAAGAAGGATAAAAAGGGCAGAATAATTGAACATGCGCCTCTTAGATGGCATTATTTAAGGGAGGCTATGAAGGAGCGCGGCATGGCAAAAGATAGTAAGGAAGCTAATATCCTTATTGGACCAGGCGGCCCTTGTTATCATCAAAGGGAAACTATTGATAGCATTAGTGCAATTGAGCTTATCATAGGCAGTGGCGGAAAGCCAGTGTTAGCGCATCCGCATAAGATACCAGAGAGCTATCGATGGAGGATTATACGCTCTTTAATTGAAGCAGGGCTTACTGGGATAGAAGCTTTTCATGAATCTTATTATGAATCGGAAGAAAGCAATATATACGTTGACCTCGCAAGGAAAAATGATCTTATGATATTATCAGGAACAGATCTTCACGATAATATTGAAGATATAGGAAGATTTCTTGTGACTTATGATAAATATGAAAGCCTTAAATTGTGCTAGCCAATATTTAATCTGACACTCTCATTTACTTTTGTTGTCTGCAAGTTATTATCCATAATTCTGGATTCTGTCTCTACTCTACTGGCTAATAATTTTAACAATTTGATTCAGGATACTCCAATTGTAATAATTGAATAAATTAACCTGATAAAGCTTTATAAGAATTAACCATGCTTCCAAAATCTAAATGATACTCTTTTTACCCTGATCTAGATCAGGGTAAAAAATTCTATCTCGCTCTTTCTTCTATTTCGTAGCCTTTACTTTTTAATTTTTTTATGATTTGATCAGCATCAGCTATATCTAAATGGATAATACAGTCTTCTTTTTCTTTTCCGGGAGGTATAATTGTGAACATAGAATTGATCTTCCCTTCTTGCTCAATGATCATACTTAATACTTCTTGAACGCTCCCAGACTCAGATGGATTAATGATGTGTAAGTGAACCCCTTTTTCTCCAAATCCTAATAAGGTAGTTGTTACTTTGTATAAATCAGTTGTAGTAGCTATACCTAGCAGTCTTTTCGGATCATTTTTTTCTACTACAAGTAAGGTGCCGATTCCTTGTTCATGCGCTTCGGTTATTGCCTTTTCCAAAGGAGTATCAGGATTAACAGTGTAAAGGCTTGTCACCATAACATCTTTGACCTTCATTTTAGCCAGTAAATAATTGAGTTCCCATACGCCTAAACTTGTAGCTGGAGTGATAGTCGCTTCTCTGATCCTATCTTTTGTTACTATGCCGACCAATTCCCCTTTATCTACAACTGGTAAACGACGTATTTTATGATCACGCATTATTTTCTCAGCATCATGGATTAATGTACCGCTATTCACAGTAATAACATTGGTGTTCATATACTCCTTTATATACATGTTTATAACCTCCTTATAATTTAAATTTTATTTTAGAAACATAATTTATTAGTTTATCTTTTTATCTATTGAAATTTTTTGTTAGCCGACCATATTAACTAGAGTAAAGCTTTTTATTATATAGTAGGGCGGCGAGTATATTAAAAGTGTGTATAGTAAGGGGAAACTTCAGAAAATTAACTTAACTCTATCTATTGTAATTATGAGTAATAATTATGACTCATTAACATCTGCTTATCTCTTTGGTATTAAAATCCATCATAAAAACTTTAACCACCATTTTAGCATAAACATTGTTTTAATTTATATGTGAGTTTTATGATTATAACTAATACTCGCCGCCCTGTTAACATAACTTAAGTATAATGTACTTATAGACTAAAAGATTGCAATCAGCTATAGGCTGATTGTTTAATAGGATATATGATTTTTTTATTGTAGGATTGATGGATGTAAATTTGTAGGTTTTAGGGATGATCAGGTGAATAGTTAAATATTATTGGCATCAGGAATGAAAATTATACTGTCAAAGGATTATATTAATAATTAAAGTATAATGATTATTACTTGACTTTTTCAAGATCAATAACTAAAAAGTAAAAATCATTGAAATAATAAATAAGAAAGATCATCATCTGGAACTTGCCAACTAACTTTCATAAGTCTATCATTATTCTGAGCAAAAAAAGAGAGTTAAGAAATATAATATTGTATATTTAATTTCATAATTTTAAATCGATAGATTATAATTTTTGTAATAAAATTTTTATATGTTGGAGTTTTAGTATGAAAGAGAAGAGTAAAGTATTATCTTTGTTATTTTTTTCAGTAAGCATTTTTTTCTTGAACAGTTCAAATACTAAGGCAAAAGAGGTTAGGGGAGTATCAGAGAATTTAGTAAAGATTGGTCTTAGCATGGATCAAACAGGTCCTGCTGCCTCTACACTTGTTCCTCTTACAAATGCAGTTCGAAATTTAGCTAGACATGTGAATGAGATTGGCGGTATTAATGGTAGAAAATTAAAAATAATTGTTGAAGATGATCGTTATTCAATCCCACCAGCTATAGCTGCAATAAAAAAACTAGTATACAAAGATAAAATATTTGCACTTATTGGTCCCAGTTCGGCAAGTTTAATAAATGTTATATGGAAACATATCCAGAAAAATAAATTACCGACTATTGTTGCACCATCAACTGAGGTTGCTGTTGTACCTTACAAAAAGTATTTATTCATCTTTACTGAGACTTATACAGGTCAAGCGAAAATTCTAGTCAACTATATGATCAATGATTATAAAATGAAGAAAAGGAGGATCGGTCTAGTCTATCCTGACACTGAGACTGGAAAAACTGATTTAAGGGCAGTTTTACCGAAATTAGAACAGTATAAAATTAAACCAGTTACAAGTCAAATATTGATGCCTGGTGCATTAGATGCTACATCTCAGGTTTTAAATTTGAAAAGGAATAGGGTAAATTGTATACTAAATATTGGGACAATTCCACCAACATCTGTCACCCTACTCAGGGAATTAATGAAGTTTGGATTAAAAATTCCGGTCTTTCAAACTTATGGTGCTATGTTAGGTGAGGAACTAGCTCAAATGGGAAAGATAGCAGAGAATACATATATAGTTCATGCTATTTCACCATGGTATGGAGAGGGTGCTGGAGTTGCAGAGATGAGGAAGATAACTTTAAAATATCATCCAGGAACTGAAAAACCGTATCGCGGTACCGCATATACTGGTGGATGGGCATTAGAGTCTGCCCTTGTTATTGGGATGAAAAAAGCAGGAAGAGATCTTAATTGCAATACATTGATTAAGGCTCTTGAGACTTTCAAAGATTATGATAATGGTGGATTATGCGGAATTATTAATTACAGTCCCACAAGCCATAAAGGTGGGGATACTGCTAGAATATTTAAAGTTGATACCAATAGTAAGAAATATGTTGCCATTACAGGATGGCTAAAGGCAGAATAGGAATTAACTCCCTTATAGCAACTTCAAAAGCCCTAAATGTATGTGAGATATTATCTAAAGTATTTAACCATAGTAACAGGAAATAATCACCATTGGGATAAAATTTCACAATAAATTATTATCTTTATAAACATCATTTTACTTGGTATAAATAGTCTAATGTTGAAAGCTGTTATATATCAAATTTAAAAATATTCTCCCTGAATAATTTTAAACAAGCTTTAACTGCATCAGTATTGTAAAGGATACCTCTGTTTTCTGATATGTGATCAAGTGCCTTATCTATACTGTATGCAGCTCGGTATGGTCGATGAAACGATATGGCTTCAACTACATCGGCAATACTTATGATTTTAGTTTCAGCTAAAATTTTATCAGCTGATAGACCTGATGGATATCCTGAACCATTACATCTTTCATGATGCTGCAAAACAATTTGGGCAACAGGCCATGGGAATTCTATCATTTTTAATATATCGTAACCCGCTTTCGAATGCGTTTTTATGAAGCTTATCTCTAATTCGGACAGACGGCCAGGTTTGTTTAGGATTTCAATAGGCACAGAGATCTTGCCGATATCATGAAGAGTTCCGGCAACACGAATTCCCTCAATCTGATCCTCGGGCAAATCCATCTCTTTTGCAATTGCGCATGCTAGAAGCGTCATACGTTGTTGATGACCGGCTGTATACGGATCTCTTGTTTCAGTAATTGCAGAAAGGGCAAGAACAGTTTCATCTAATGTCCTTCTTAGAGTGTTATAATTTTGTTTAAGTTTTTCTTCAGCTTGCTTTCGATCTGTGATATCCTTTGATATTACAGTCACTGATTTAATCACTTCTGTTTCAGCCTCTATTACAGGGCTTATTGTACGTAAAAAGAACCTTTTGTCCCTTTGGCTTTGATGCTCGTATATTATAGACTTCCCCGTCTTCAAAGTTTGATTTATATATTGCATAAATTCTTCTGTTTCATCATAAGAGTGAAATTTTCCATATTCTTTCCCAATTATATCATTTAATGTTAATTCAAGCCTTGATAAATATTTTTTATTTGCATAAAGATATTGCAGGTTATATCTATCTATCAGATATACAGCATCTTCAGTTGATTCGATAAGAGAGTGATACTGTTCTTTACTCTCCATAAGAGCCATGCAAGTCTGATTTCGAGCTGTAATGTCTATGTAGAGAATTGTGGCGGCCTTAACAAGATTTTTATATATTATCGGAATTATTCTGCATTCATACCATGCAGTTCCAGGACCATAGGCTCCTATTGATTGAATCTCGCAGATCTCTGGTTTTCTTGTTTCGAAGACACGGTTTAAGGAATTACTCAATATTTCTCGGTGTCCTTCTGATACAAAGTCATAAATACTTTTTGGGGTTTTTCCTTTTTTTACAGGGAAATGGGACAGGTCTCTATTTATTGAATGAATAATGCCATCCTTTGATACAACCATTATTATATCTGGTGTATTTTCAAGGTATATCTTAATGTTGCGTTCTAATTCATAATATTTTTTATCTACATGTATTTTTTTAGTGTTGGATGTTTTTATTTCAGAATTATCATGAGATGATACATCCTGATTGTTTTTTTGTTGATTTTTTATTTTATTTTTATTATTCATGATTAAATGATTTGAATAATACAAATTTAATTTTAGCGATTAAAAAAGTCAAGTTATTGTTTTTGAAGAACAGGACTTAAATTTAGAGGGATAATCATAATATTTATCGTGCTATAATAATTTTTCCATAAAAATATAATAATTTGCTTTTCAAAAGATCAGCAATTGATATCATTTTTCAATATCTTTTCGTATATAATTTATATCCGCAGATATTGTCGATATTTACTTATAAAAAAATGTCCTCGAACCTAAATAATAACAGATAAAAAATATTATGAAAGACACAAAAATATTAATTGTTGAAGACGAGCCGTTTATAGCAATGGGCATTGAGCAGACCTTGAGAAAATTTGAGTATAGTGTTACAGATATTGCGTGTTCCGGGGAGGAGTGTTTAAATTCGGTTTTGGTCAATAGGCCTGACTTAATACTTATGGACATTAAATTAAGCGGAGAAATTGATGGGATTGAGGCTGCCGCTGCGATTCGAGAAAATTATGATATTCCTGTAATCTTCCTTACAGCGCTTTCTGATGAACTATCATTGCAAAGGGCCAAGATTACTGAACCCTATGGATATATTGTTAAACCGATAAATGAAAGGGAGCTTTACTTTACAATCGAGATATCGAAATACAGACATGAAATTGAAAATAATTTAAGAGAGAGCGAAAAAAAATACCATGCGCTATTTGAACAGTCAAGGGACCCTATTTTTTTGTTTAATGAATATGGAAATATTACTGATATAAATCGATCAATGATTGATCTCTTCGGTTATAATAGGGATGAAATGATTGGAATGAACATGCGGGATTTATTTATTCTATTTGAAAAAGGTGATGAGTTTTTATCAAGCATAAGAGAGGCGAGTTTTGTCGAAAATTATGAAATAGAGCTTAAGAAAAAGGATTGCTCGCAGATTAATTGTTTGATAACCTGTGTAATCATATTCGATGACCATAAAGATGATCCTGTTTGGCATAGTATTATTCGTGATATTACTGAAAAAAAACGCTTAGCAGAGGAAAAAGAGATACTCCTGCATAATATTAGTAAGCGTGTGAAAGAATTAAACTGTTTATATACCCTCTCTGAGATTGTTGAACGGCCAGGAATTACACTTGATGAAATAATTGAAGAGATGATAGATATTATCCCCCTTTCCTGGCAGTATCCTGATATTACATGCGTAAGAGCGGTTTTATATGACAAAGAATTTAAATCGGATAATTTTCAATTAACCGAATGGAGGCAGGCTTCTGACATCTTTATTGATGGAAAAAAAAGGGGGATCATTGAAGTCTGCTATTTGAAAGAAATGCCATTGTTGTATGAGGGACCATTTTTAAACGAAGAAAGATCCCTGATTGATTCTATTGCCGAACGTCTTGGAAGAATTGCTGAATATAAAGATGCAGTTGAAGAGTTGATTAAATCGCGTGATCAATTACGCAGCCTTTCATCACATCTGCAATCTGTAAGAGAAGAAGAGAGAACAATGATCGCCCGTGAGATACATGATGAACTTGGTCAGTCCCTGACTGCTTTTAGGATGGATTTATCATGGATAAAAAATAGATTAAATACAGGACAGAATGAACTTATGGATAAGATTGAGTCAATGATCAATCATGTGGATGCAACTGTGGAGTCTGTCAGAAAAATATCATCTAAACTAAGACCGGGCTTATTAGACGATCTTGGGCTTTCCGCTGCAATTGAGTGGCATACGGGGAAGTATGGAAATAGCGAAACTATGAAGTGTGAGGTAGTTTGCGATCCTGAAGATATTATTGTAAATAGTGAACAAGCGATATCGATTTTTCGTATTTTTCAGGAAGCTCTAACAAATGTAGTTCGTCATTCCGGAGCTACATTGGCCGAGGTTCTGTTAACCGAAAAAGATGAGGCTGTTGAACTAACGATCAGGGATAACGGCAAGGGCATAACTGACGAACAGGCCAACGCCCCAGGATCCTTCGGCATAATTGGCATGAGGGAAAGAGTAAATTCGTGTAGTGGTAAAATAAGTATAAAAGGCGCTCAAAATAAAGGGACAATAGTCAAGGTGATAATCCCACTTAATAAATAGCAATTTTTTATATATGATGGATTGATATGATAAATGTAATAATAGCAGATGACCATGCAATTGTGAGAGCCGGATTAAAGCAGATCCTTTCGGAATGTTTGGATATGGAGGTGACTGATGAGGCTGTAGATGGGCAGGATCTACTTGAAAAGGTGCGAAAAAAGGGGTGCGACGTAATATTGCTGGATATATCGATGCCTGGCAGAAGCGGTCTGGAAATATTGAAACAGTTAAAAGTGGAAAAACCTCGTATACCAGTTCTGGTTTTAAGTATGCACCCTGAGGAACAGTATGCCATACGAACATTAAAGGCCGGAGCCTCCGGATATTTGACAAAGGAGACAGCTTCCGATAAATTAATTGAGGCCATTAGAATAGTCTACAATGGTGGGAAATATATCAGCCAAACCCTTGCAGAGGCTCTTGCAGATAACATAACTAGTGATAAGGAAGGTCCCCCTCATGAGTGTCTCACGGATCGTGAATATCAGGTTTTCTGCATGATAGCCTCTGGGAAAGCAGTCTCGGAAATTGCTAAGGAATTGTTTCTTAGCGTTAAGACAATAAGCACTTATAGACGGCGTATTCTTGATAAAATGAATATGAAGAAGAATACAGAGCTGACTTACTATGCAATCGAGAATAATATAGAATCCCTTTGATATGTAACATTATTTATAGCCATTTACTGTTAATGGCTAGTTATTTATAAGCCATAAGCATTTTCGTAGTATTAGTTCCTTCCAATTTTTTATCAACCTCTAACTATGAACATTTGTCAATGTTTTACAGTAATCCTCCATTTTTCATGATATCGCAATTAGTATTATTCATAATTTACCCCATCGGAATATTTATTTCGGTTTGTAGGACAAATCCCTATTAGTTATGTCACTCACTCCTATAACAAATCGATCCAAAGTTTGACAAAAAAAAAGGAGTTTGAGGTGCATTAGAATAAGATTGTGACTGATTGCGTTTTTTTTCATCATCGGTTAAGTTGTCAATGCATAGTAAACAGGGTGGATTATATCGTAGAAAATTCATTAATTTTAATGTATTTATTTTATTATACGGTAAGGAGGAATTTATGAATTATAATGATGTTTTTGATAATAGTTTAAACGAATTCAAGCGTAATATCAGGGTATTTATTATAGATGATTCTTTGTTTACATGCGGCAGGCTAATCGATCTTCTTTCCTCAGTCGAAGGGGTTAAGGTTGCCGGCATTTCCAGAAATTCGAATGAGGCTCAAGTGATGATTGATGAGATCAAGCCTGAAGTGGTCATTCTTGAAGCTGTCTTATCCAGAGGAAGCAGCGCAGATTTGCTTTTGAATATCAAGCAAGATATGCCGGCAACTACTACTGTTGTATTTACCGACTATTATTATCCCGAAAATGTTGAAGAATGTGAAAATAATGGAGCAGACTATGTTTTCAATAAATTAACAGATTTTGACAGTTTGATTGATCTTATATTAAAGATATCTGTTGGTGATATATATACAACAAGATATTTTAATGAACAAAAAGACAGAATAGAAGCTGAGATAAATATTTAATTATTATGGAGGAGATTATGGAAGGTGTGGATGTTGCCGGAGAAGTTCTTTGTAATAAAATATTCATAGAAGATGAGGAAATCAAGAAAGATTTGAGATCGATTTTTGAAAATGGTCTGGAAGATAATAACAATATAACTAAAGGAATCAGGAAATTGGGAGATAAATTTTCGGAATTAGCAGAAAGTATATATATATGGGCAGATATTGTCGAGATGGAAGACTTGTTAGATAAGTAATAATATCAGGTAATTGTCCATCACAAAAATACCCCCACGTAGGCACAAAGGAAATATGAGTTAAAAAATTATTTTAGCGTATCGGAATTTCAATTGATTTATCAATCCTCATTTATTGCTAAATATCATGTTTATTGTTTATCAATAAAGGATCCCATGAGCAGGTAGGGGCGACGGGCCCTTCGCCCCTACATCTACTAAAGATGTGAAATATTGTAAGAGGGGATGCCGGAGAAGAGAATATTCTAAACGGGAGGGGATGCTAAATGACTCAATATATTGGCGAGATATTGTTAGATTATAAGAAAATATTACCTGATCAATTAAAAGTGGCCTTAGAGATTCAAAAGAATGAGGGGAGTAGTTTAGGAGAGATACTTATCAGGCTTCGATTTATTGATGAAGAGACTCTTCGAAAATATCTAATACGATAAGAAGCAATCGTTGAAGTGAAGAGGTGCTTCCATAATCATGTATACTTAAGATGGTGATAAACTGTGATTTTATACCGCTGATGAACGCAGATTTAAAAGGATTATATATTCAAATGAACTTTTACAAACTTAACAAAATTTTCATTGGCTATTTAGTTTCAATCGCTTAAAATCTTCAAAAAAATAAAAATCTGCGTTTATCAGCGAAAATCTACGGCAAAAATACATGAATAATAATTGTCAATTATGCCCTTTGTGGGTGTGGGTTTGATGAGCAATAGAAAAAAGGCGTATTAATGACCAAAAATGTACACATTTATATCAGGATGAGCGTATTCTCTTATTGCTAAGAGGGGTAAGTAATTTTTTTTATTACAAAGGCAATTCCCTATATGACTGAGAAGGCTTCTGAAAGTGCACCACCCTGGAATCATTGCGAATGCATGATCAATGGATTTATATATCTAAAGGATATAGTTAATAGCTCATATAAGCTACATAGAAAGGTTTTTAAGGAAATAGAATGTACTTAAGAAAAATGATAGAATGGATAAAAATAGAAAGTGTGAGAATGTTCAAACAATATTTGCGAAGTGATTGGTACAAATTTTTTACAATAGGTACTCTTGTCATTATCTGCTCTGTTTTTGTATATTATTACCATTTTATTCTTGGATATGACAATGTTTATACTCACCTGTTCTATGTTCCTATTGTATTATCAGTTCTATGGTGGGGAGGTAAGGGCTTATATGTTGCGGTCGGTTTAACATTATTGCTGATATCTAGCAATATTTTTAGTGGGAGAATGATTTTTGACAACTATATCAGGGGCGCGATATTTATAATGATCTCACTTGTTGTCTATTTTCTAAGTGAAAGGATTAAAAGGGCGCGCGAAAGGGAATATCATCTTAACTCTGTATTACATGCAATTCATAATGTGAATCAACTTATTTCAACAGAGAAGGATAGGCAGCAGCTTATACAAGGCGTGTGTGATGATCTTACAAGGAATAGGGGTTATATTAACGTATGGATAGCCCTTTTCGATGGCTTCGGAAAATTTGACGTTGCCGCGCAATCCGGAATTGGCGAAGATTTCAAACTTATTGTTGATAAAATGAAAGACGGAGACTTGACGAAGTGCTCCGGCAAGGCGCTTCCGGAATCGGACGTTATAATAATAGAATACCCTATATCTCAATGCGCAAATTGTCCTTTAAGTGGCAGATATGCCGGCAGGGGAGCGATGACTGTGCGGATTAAGCATAGAGACAGGTTATATGGGATTATGACAGTGTCTATTCCTTTAGATTTCATTCATAGTTCAGACGAACACGATTTACTGAAGGATGTAGCCGGAGATATTGCTCTTGCTCTGTATAGCATTGAAGAGGAAGAGAGAAGAAAGAGCGCTGAAGATGCGCTAAGAGAAGGTTATGAAAGATTTAGGGGAATAATAGAGAATGCCCCAATCGGATATTTTCAGATCAGCAAGGATGGTTTATGGCAGTATGTTAATTGGGAATGGCAGGCTATCCATGGGTATTCCCATAATGAAGTTATTGGCAAGAATTTTGAAATTGTTTACCCAGAAGAAGTTAAAGAAGAAGTTAGGGGAAACGTTCTTAGAGCCTTATCAGGCGAGGTCATATCAGGGAAAACTATCCAGCTTTGCAAAGAAGGGAACATAACGCATCATTTAATTAGTCTTCAGCCAATTTATCAGCGCGGAGGAATAGAAGCGATAGAGGGATTTGTTAATGATATTACTGAACGTATACAGGCAGTGAATATGATTAAGGAATCGCTTAAGGAAAAGGATTTGCTTCTTAGAGAAATTCACCACCGGGTTAAAAACAACATGCAGGTAGTATCCAGTATTCTTAACCTTCATTCGGTATATACATGTGAAGATCATAAAAAGGATATTTTTAGGGATGCCCATGACCGTATCTATGCGATGGCATTAATTCACGAGATGTTGTATCAGTCACCAAATATGGTAAATGTCGATTTTAGTGAGTATATTAAAGATTTTACAGCTCAATTGTTTCATTCTCATAATATAGATTCTGGAAGGATAAGATTGGTAATGGATATTCAGAATGTGCATCTTGGCATTGATCAGGCAATACCATGCGCTCAGATCATAAATGAGATTTTTTCGAACTCATTAAAACATGCATTTCCGGAAAAGAGAGAGGGAGAGATCAAAATAGATTTTCGAAGGCTTGAAAATAATAATTATTCACTAATGATAAGCGACAATGGGGTGGGTATTCCGGATGGATTGGACATTAACAAAACAGATACCCTAGGGTTAAAGCTGCTGAACGCCCTTGTTAAACAGTTGAAAGGCAACATAGAAATTGTCAAAAACAATGGCACACTGTTTGTCATTACCTTTTAGGGATGCTTTATCCAGATAGTAAGGGTAAAACAGGTTTCACGGGTTTCAAGGATAGACAAAATTTAGGGCAAAAGATGAAATGCTTAAGATATATATAGTGAAAATTTAATAGTTAACATTGAATAGTGAATGGTAGCATGATTAGCGTTATGATATGGAAAGCGCTATTTCCACAAAAAAGTGGTGGGGGGGCTTTATTGTAGGAAGTTAATCAAGGTCTATTGTAATATCTAAGGAGAAAATATGAAAGCAGTATTCAATAGAGACGAACTACTAAAGCTTGAACACTCCCTGAAAAAGGAGTATCTATTTTTCCCCGGAATATTTGAAGTAGAATTGGAGCAGGGTCAGTCTGTTATTTTTAGGACGTCAATTGAAAAAACCAGCTTATAATAGATGAATGGGAAGAAGAAATAACGAGGAAAGGGAAAGAACATAATAGATATTCAAAAAAGAAAGAGCCCCTTAAAACATTATAATTGGGATCTCCAAATTCTATTATTGATAAAGACAGAATAAACGCGGGCTATCACTGGTTTAGTGAATGGGGGCGCAATGCTATGATATCGCTTACAGGCTTGACCTTGTGCGCCGGTAAAAGGGATATTGCCTTTAATATTTTACGTAAATACTCAAATTATGGGAAAAACGGGCTTCTTCCAAATTATTTATCAAAGGATAATAATCACTCATATAATTCTATAGATACTTCGCTGCTTTTTGGGGGGCAATAGAAAATTATATCTATTATACAAAAGAAAAGGATATCGTAATATAGCATCTTCTAAATCCTATGATAGAGATAATAAAGGCGTTTATAGAAGATCGTATGCCTATCGCGGAGATAAGGAAGGACGGGCTTTTATATTCGGGTAATAAGAACAGCCAGTATACATGGATGGATGCCGCTGTTAATGGCAAACCCGTGATACCGCGGCATGGCGCGGCAGTTGAGATGAATGCGCTCTGGTATAATGCCGTATCTTTTCTATATCTTGAATTCGGCGATTTTCTTGAGCTTGGATTATTGGAGAAAATTGAATATAAAATGCAGCTTTTTGAAAATCATTATATCCGAGATATTCAATCTGGATCCGCCGTATACTGCCAAGGGGTGTATGGCGCAGGCATGGAATATGGGTGAGGTTATAAGATCGCTTGATTTAATTAGTCATGTCTAATTATATTATAGATTGTAGATAATACTCGATAAACTTAATTTCAATTATATCAATATAATAATCAAGGTTAATTCTTTTTTCTAAAAGGAGGTGACATATTATGAAGGCTCTCATGTTTGGTTGGGAATTCCCGCCATTTATTAGCGGAGGTTTGGGAACGGCATGCTATGGCATAACAAAAGGACTTCTGGAAAATGATGTGGACGTTACATTTGTGCTGCCGACAAAAAAGGGCAAAGGAATAACAGGTCCCTTAAAGGTGATCGGCGCTGACGAGGTTCCATTAGTAAGCGATATTGAGGAAATAGAAAGACGCCTTAAAATAATTAATACGGAGTTCGCCGCCCCTCTAACTCCTTATGTTACATCTTTGATCAATAATGAACATGAAAGCACAGGCGCTTCTATCAAGAACATGTTAGGCATGCATGGCGGCATTCTTAATTTTACAGGAAATTATGGAGAAAATCTTCTTTCAGAGGTAATGAGCTACAGCCTGGTTGGAGAAACTCTAGGTTTATTTGAGGACTTTGATATTATTCATGCCCATGACTGGCTCACCTTCCCAGCGGGTGTTCGAGCGAAACGGATAAGCGGCAAGCCCTTGATAGCGCATGTGCATGCCACTGAGATAGACAGGAACGGCGGCTGCGCCAATGAGGATGTTTTTAATATTGAAAAATATGGCATGGAAAATGCAGATAAAATAGTGGCAGTAAGCTTTTATACAAAAAATATTATAGTTAACCATTACGGCATAGATACTGATAAAATTGAGGTTGTTCATAATGCTGTAAATAAAAAAAAGCAGATTGAGAGATATAAAATAACAAGAAATCTTGATGAAAAGATAGTTCTTTTTTTGGGCAGGGTCACTATGCAAAAAGGACCGGAATATTTCATTGAAGCTGCGAATCTTGTGTTAAAGGATATTGATAATGTGAGATTTGTTATGGCAGGCAGTGGGGATATGCTTCCTCATATGATATCCAGAATGGCTGAGCTTAAAATTGCGGACAGATTCCATTTTACAGGATTTTTAAGGGGGGTAGAGGTCGAGAAAATGTATGCCATGAGTGATTTATACGTTATGCCTTCAGTCTCCGAGCCATTCGGACTTACTCCGTTTGAGGCTCTTTTATATGATGTGCCGATTATTATTTCTAAACAATCAGGGGCTTCTGAAATACTAAGGCATGCAATAACATTAGATTTTTGGGATGTTGAAAAACTTGCAAACAGTATTGTTGCTATCTTGGGAAATGGTAAGGTGGGGAAAGAGATCGTAAGGGAATGTCAGGAAGAGATCCAGAATCTTGAATGGCACAATGCAGGAGAGAGGTTAAAGGATATATATTCTTCAATTAGTGTAAATTAAGGAGGCGCAATATGATCTCAGTATGTTTTTACTTTCAGGTTCATCAGCCCTTTAGGCTGCAAAAGCATTATTCGTTTTTTGACATAGGGGCTAATCATTTTTATGAGGACGAAAGGAGGAATAGAGAAATATGCAATAAGGTGGCAGCAAAGTGCTATATCCCAGCAAATGAGATGATGCTTGAGCTTATTTATAAATATGAAGGGAAGTTTAAGGTAGCATATTCCATCAGTGGTATTGCCCTTGAACAGTTTGAAAAATTTAATCCTGAAGTGATTGATCTTTTTAAAAGGCTTGCAAAAACAGGATGTGTGGAGTTTATCAATGAGACCTATTATCATTCATTATCTTTTTTGTACTCCAAGGATGAATTTAGAGAGGAGATACTTAAACATAGGAGAAAGATAGAAGAACTCTTTAACCAGACACCGACGACCTTCAGGAATACTGAGCTTATCTACAATGATGAGCTTGCTGAATTTATTGAAGAGATGGGTTATAAAATGATCCTTGCTGATGGGGCTGATCAGGTGCTTGGATGGAGGTCCCCAAATTATCTCTATCAGCCTGCTAAATGCTATGAATTAAATCTGCTTATGAAAAATTATAGGTTATCAGACGATATTGCTTTTAGATTTTCAAATCGTGATTGGTTGGAATATCCCTTGACCGCGGATAGATATGCTCATTGGATTCATAATATAAGAGGGAATGGGGAGATTATAAATCTTTTTATGGATTATGAAACACTTGGAGAGCACCAATGGGAAGATACAGGCATATTCGATTTTTTCCGCGCACTTCCAGAGATGATACTACGTCATAATGAATTTCAGTTTATTACACCATCTGAAGCAAGCAAATATTATTCACCGATAGCTAAAATTGATATTCCTTATTATATATCCTGGGCTGATTTAGAAAGGGATCTTACTGCATGGCTTGGCAATTCCATGCAGAATTCGGCTATTGAAATGGCATATGGGCTTGAAAAGGAGGTGTTATCATCAAATAATTTAGAACTGATAGGTATTTGGAGAAAATTGTTGACTTCTGATCATTTTTATTATATGTGCACAAAGTGGTTCTCTGATGGAGATGTTCATAAATATTTCAATCCATACGATTCGCCCTTTGATGCTTACTTGGTTTATGTAAATGTTTTGAATGATTTAAAAACTACACTAAAGAAGGATAATGTGTATAATAATATAGAGAGAGAATATTCTTTTACGGTATAGATTTTACTTAGGGCCTATTTCAGTAGGTTGTGACGACCGGCTTTTTCAGGATTTCGTCATATAATTTCGTTATAATTAATTAGTTGTCGTATTTAATTCAATGAGACTCAAACGCAACCCAAAATTGTCATCGACATACTCTCACTTACTGAGGTAGGCTCTAAGTATTATTAAAAAAATATTATTGTTATATAGGGGTGAAGAAATGAAAGTAAAAGAGATAATGATTAAGAATGTTTTAGAAACAAAGGCAGATTATTCGATCAAGGAGGTTAGTCGTCATTTAATAAAAAATCATATTAATTGCATGCCTGTTGTTGACAATGATGGTTCATTAATTGGAATAGTGACTCAGGCAGATATTTTCCGAGCAATTCTTCCGAGCTACGATGAATTATATAAAGAGGGAGAATATATAAATTTTGAACAGATAGAGGCACGTTCCTCTGATGTTAAAAATAGGAATATTAGTAATATTATGACGAAAGAAGTAATTTATGTTGATGAAGAAACACCTGTTGTCAAGGCTGGCTCTATTATGCTGTTAAAAAAAATAAAACAGATACCGGTTATAAACAGTAATAAAAAGTTAGTTGGTTTAATTACCTTTCATGATATCATTGAAGAGTTGATTATTAACCGTTAAGAGACTATCTTAGCGGACCTAGGCAACTAATATAAATTAAAGAGCTGTGCGGGTTTTCTCTTATTTTAATACTGTATTTATTGAATTGTGAGGAAATTCAACAAGGGAACCTAATGTAAAATCGTTTAATCTACCATATCGATGTCGGCTTTGATTAATGAGATGAACAAATGCTGATAATTTATTCTATTATTCATCAATTTTATTGCTTATCAGTCTCGATCATCATGAGAGAAATAAATTCTATGCCAGAGGGATGATATGAAAAAGGGCAATCAGTTTCTTTTCGAAATATCATGGGAAGTTTGCAATAAAGTTGGAGGTATTTATACTGTAATTAGAAGCAAGCTTAATGAGGTCGTAAATAACTTTGGAGAAAATTATTTACTATTAGGACCCTTGTTTGAAGATAATCCAGAATTTTATGAAGATCATAGCGGAGATCTCGCAATTATTAATGATCAATTAAAACAGTCTAACATTACTTCTAAGGTCGGCAGGTGGAAGGTCGATGCTTCACCGAAGGTAGCACTTATTAAATTTGAAGATTTTTCGGATAAAGATAAACTATTATACGAATTATGGAACGATTATGGCGTTGATTCAATGAGCGGCGGTTGGGATTATATTGAACCAGTGCTTTTTTCAACTAATGCTGCAAAGGCAATTGAGGTTATATATTCTCAATATGAAGATTTTAATATTTTTGCCCATTTCCATGAATGGATGACAGGAGCAGGACTGCTATACTTAAGAAAAAATGTGCCAAATATCGCTACGATCTTTACATCTCATGCAACAGTTCTTGGAAGAAGCATGGCAGGAAACGGCGTCGATATCTACGGCACATTTCAGAATATTGATTCCAAAAAAGAATCGGCGAAATATAATGTAACAGCTAAACACACCCTAGAGTCAGCTTCGGCAAGAGAGACTGATTGTTTTACAACAGTAAGCGAAATAACAGGGATGGAAGCGACACATATTCTACATATGAAACCGGATGTTATTCTTCCAAACGGCTTCAATGTTCATGAGATTCCTGACTATAATTCGAATAGAACATATTACAGAAAGAATAGAAAAAAAATGACGACCTTTGCTTCTCAATTCCTAATGAAGGATTTATCAGAGGAGGATACTGTCATCATATCAACATCAGGTCGGTATGAATATCACAATAAGGGAATTGACCTGCTTATAGATACGCTTGGAGAATTGTACAAAGAACAACATGAATTAGAAAAAGGGATCATTGTATTTTTCTTTACAATTGGCGGATTTGTGGATATGTCAAAAGAAAAGAGTGGGAAGCTCTCCGGTGTCAAAGAAAGAATCCAGAAGTATTCTATGATATCGACTCATCCCCTATGGGACCCTTACAACGATCCAATTGCAAATGAATGTCACAATAAGAATATACAAAATAATCCAACTGATAGAATAAATGTCATTTATATTCCAGTTTATCTTAACGGCAGGGACGGAGTTTTTAATATGGAATATTATGACGCCCTCTCAGGATGCGATCTTACGATCTATCCATCCTTTTATGAGCCATGGGGCTACACTCCCTTAGAGAGCGCTGTGTACTCTATACCAACTGTTGTTTCGGATGTCGCAGGATTTGGGAATTGGATAATAACTAATAAATTAAAGGGAGATGGTATAAAGATCGTTAGAAGATTTGGGGTTAATTATAATGATTCTGTGATTGATCTTAAAAGCTTTATTTTGTCATTTATAAGAAAGGATGCCGACTCAATAAATTCGATGAAAATCTCTGCGAGGAGAATCGCTGAAAAGGCTGATTGGAAAATATTTTTTCAAAATTATACACATTCTTACGATATCGCATTAAAAAATAGGAATGATAGGCTTATAGGTAGAGACAGAAAAGAATTATTAAAATCAAAAGAACTCTTTCTTGCAAAGACATATTCAACACGCCCGAGATTTCGCCAGTTTTCAATACAAGCGGCAATTCCAAAAGAGGTCGGGAAACTGAGAGAGCTTGCATATAATCTTTGGTGGACTTGGAATGACGACGCTTGCGATTTTTTTAAAAAAATGGATCCTGAACTATTTGAAGAACTAAATAATAATCCTGTGGCTTTTCTTGAATCTATAGAAATTCAAAAATTAAAAGGGATTATTTCAAATAAAGAATATATGCTGCTATACGAAAAGGTGACAAAAGAATTCACCAGATATCTTTCCGCAAGCAAGCCTCATTTGGATATAAAATATATCTCAACAAAAAGACCCGTTGCTTATTTCTCTATGGAATTTGGATTCCATGAGTGTATGCAATTTTATTCCGGTGGATTGGGAATTCTTTCTGGAGATTATATTAAATCCGCTTCTGATTTGAATATGCCTGTCGTAGGAATTGGCCTTTTATACAAAAATGGCTATTTTAAACAACATATATCTAAAATCGGGGAGCAGATTGAAGAATATGCTTTTAATGATTATTTGAGAATGCCCCTAAATGAACTTAAAAGAGAAAACGGGGAGAGATTATTAGTTAAATTAGGACTGCCAGGCAGAACCCTGTATGCCCGTGTCTGGATGGCTGATATAGGAAGGGCTAAGGTATATTTCTTCGATACTGATATCCCAATGAATTCCGTATCTGACAGAGAGATAACGGGAAAATTGTATGGGGGAGGTGAAAGGATAAGAATAGAACAGGAGATATTGCTGGGTATAGGAGGTGTAAAATTACTTCAGAATGAATTAAATATATTTCCATCAGTCTATCATATCAATGAGGGGCATTCTGCGTTTCTTATCATTGAAAGGATCATAAACCTAATGAAAAAGTATAATATTGATATAGATACAGCAAAGGAGGTTGTTAAGGCAAGCACTGTTTTCACTACACATACGCCAGTGCCGGCCGGCAATGAAACATTCGATATCCGCTTAATTGAAAATTATTATAGTAACTATATAAAAAATACAGGAATAAATCTTAAGGATATTATTGAGATGGGACACATTCAGCCATCAAATGTTGACCCCTATGAGATGACTGTCCTAGCTTTGAATAATTCATATAAACGAAATGGCGTGAGTCGTCTTCATGGATATGTATCGCAAAATATGTGGAATGATTTATGGAAGGGATTTCTATTAGAGGAATCCCCAATATTTCATATAACCAATGGGGTGCATGTGCCGACATGGCTTTCAAAAGAGATGAAAGAGCTGTTTTACGAGTATTGTTCAGATGACCTTAATAAAACTTTATTGATAAGAGAGCAATGTGAGAAAATATTTAATATTCCGGATGATATTTTGTGGCAAACACATTTTGATTTGAAAAATAAGTTTATTAGTTATGTAAAAAAGGAAATTACAGCGCATTGGGAGAGGGAAGGAGAAGACTCAAGTCTTCTGAATAAATTTTTATCCACTCTGAACTCATCCTGTTTAACAATTGGTTTCGGAAGGCGCATTACAGCCTATAAAAGGGCCGCGCTATTTATAAAAAATTTGGACAGGCTGAGGAAAATAGTTAAAAATGAAAAATATCCTATACAATTTATTATTGCAGGAAAAGCGCATCCTGATGATCAGAAGGGGCAGGATCTGGTAAAAGAGATTGTAGATATATCGAAACAAGAGGATTTTCTTGGTAAGATCGTATTTTTGGAAGACTATGACATGAAAATAGCACGAAAAATGGTCTCTGGAGTGGATGTATGGCTGAATAATCCAAGAAGACCTCTTGAAGCAAGCGGAACAAGCGGACAGAAGGCAGGCATCAATGGCGTAATAAACTTTAGTATACTTGACGGCTGGTGGGATGAAGGTTATGAAGGATCCAATGGATGGATCATTGGAGATAGGAAGGAATATAAGAATCTGGATACGCAGGATGTTGTTGACAGTAATTCATTATACGATATCCTGGAAAATGAAATTATCCCCGCATATTATTTCAGAAAAGAGAAAGATATTCCTGAGAAATGGGTAAAAATAATGAAGAACTCCATAGTATCAATAATCTCTGAATATAATACTAACAGAATGCTTCGTGATTATGTTGTAAAAATGTATGAGCCAGCGGCTAAAAAATATTTTAAAATGTTTGAAGATGATTTTAATAAGGCAAAAGAAATTGTTCAATGGAAGAAATCAATCAAATCAAGATTTTCCACTATCCGGATAAAAGATATTTCTGTTGTTGGGATATATGGAGATAATATAGATATCAATGACGAAATATCAGTTACAATGGAAGTTGAATTGGGCAAGGTTTTTATAGAAGAATTAAGAGCAGAAATGCTAATATTTCAAGACAAGAAGATGGAAAACATTGATTATACTGAAATGAGACCTGAGCGCAATAAAATAGAATATATTACAATGGATGCTATCGAAGAGAATGATAATAGTGTCAAATACAGTTGTAAATATAGAGGAGAGAAATCTGGGAAATATAATTTCGGCATAAGGGTTATTCCATACAACAATGATATTGACGATATTATCGATCTTGATCTGGTATATTGGGGATAGTGTTTATAAGCTTAGGTGAAATTAAAATATTTTTGATTTATTGAGTGATTGAAGGAGTCGGGGATTTAAAGAACTACGTTAGGGTAAAGCAGTAGGGGCGAAAGCCCTTTCCCTTCTATATCGATTCACGGCTTTGCGCTAAGACCTTTTACACATAGGTCGCATATTATATTATGGAAGGATGTATCTTATATGGTAAAAAGAGTGTATCTATTTGGAGAGGGCTGTACTGAGGGAAATGCAGAAATGAAAAATCTCCTTGGTGGGAAAGGAGCCAATCTGGCTGAAATGTCAATAATAGGAATTCCTGTTCCTGCTGGTTTTACAATCACAACCGAGGCATGTAATGAGTACCATACCAATAATAATATTATCCCGGAAGGGTTAGAGGGTGAGGTTGATCTTGCTCTTAAAAGGGTAGAGGATACTATGAAGGCGAAATTCGGGGATGAACATAACCCTTTATTGGTTTCTGTAAGATCTGGTTCGAGAGTTTCAATGCCTGGCATGCTGGATACAGTGCTAAATATTGGTTTGAATGATAAGACTATAATTGGCATAATAAATAAAAGTAATAATGAAAGATTTGCTTGGGATACTTATAGACGATTTATTCAGATGTATGGGAATGTAGTTATGAGCATAAAACCCTTGTCAAATGATAATTTCGATCCCTTTGAAGAAATTATTGATGATATAAAGAGATTGAAAGGAATAGATTCTGATCTTGAATTAAGCATTGATGATTTGAAAAAAATAGTAGAAAGATTTAAGGGAATGATCTGTAAGCGCTTGGGAAAAGAACTGCCGTCAGATCCATATGAGCAATTGTGGGAAGCTATTAAGTCAGTTTTTAAATCATGGAATAATGATAGAGCAATACTATATAGACGACTAAATAATATTGATGATGATTGGGGAACTGGTGTGAATGTCCAAGCAATGGTATTTGGTAATATGGGTAAGGATTCTGCTTCTGGTGTTGCCTTTACAAGGAATCCAGTTAATGGTAATAATGAATTATATGGTGAATATTTGATAAATGCTCAAGGGGAGGATGTAGTTGCTGGTATTAGAACACCACAGCAGATAACACTTGCAGGGTCTTTAGAATGGTCAAAGGCAAATAATATTGGTGAAGAAGAGAGAAACTCAAAATATATATCCCTTGAGGAGTATAAGAACGATATCTATAGAGAATTTATTGATATTATTAAAAAGCTTGAAAATCGTTTTCTGGATATGCAGGATATTGAATTTACAATTCAGAATAACAAGCTCTGGATGCTGCAAACAAGGACTGGTAAAAGAACTGCAGAGGCAGCAGTTAGAATTGCTGTTGAAATGGTGAAGGAGGGATTGATTCAAAAGGAAGAAGCTCTTATGAGGATTGAGCCTAACTCTATCGAACAGTTATTACATCCAATATTTAGCCCAAAAGCAGCTAGAAAGGTAATTACAAAGGGTTTGCCATCATCCCCAGGCGCAGCAACCGGGAGGGTTATATTTAATGCTGATGATGCAGAGAAGTATACAACTATAGGAGATGATGTTATTCTAGTAAGAATAGATACCTCTCCAGAAGACTTAAAGGGAATGAGTTTAGCTAAGGGAATTTTAACTGCAAGAGGAGGTATGACCTCTCATGCTGCTGTGGTCTCACGAGGTATGGGGAAATGCTGTGTCTCAGGATGTGGGGAATTAGAAATAAATTATGCAAAAAGGGAGATGAAGGTCAAAGATATAATCATTAAGGAGGGAGATTATATTTCCATTGATGGTTCTAACGGAGATGTTATGGTTGGTCAGGTGCCAACTGAAGAGGCGCAGCTTTCTGGAAATTTTGAGATTATTATGAAATGGGCTGATGAAGTTAAAAGACTTAATATTAGAACAAATGCTGATAGCCCACACGATGCTGAGATTGCAAGGAGTTTTGGTGCTAAAGGTATAGGTTTATGCAGGACTGAGCATATGTTTTTTGAAGAGGATAGGATCAAAGTGATGAGAAAAATGATTCTTTCACATGACCTTGAAGGCAGGAAAAGGGCTTTAAATGAACTGCTTCCAATGCAGAGACAGGATTTTTATGGTATATTAAAAGCAATGGAGGGATTTAGTGTCACTATTAGATTGCTGGATCCTCCATTACATGAATTTCTACCTCACGAAGATTATAATCAAAGAAAGATGGCTGAAGAGATGGGAACTAGCTCAGAGATCATTAAAGCAAAAGTTGATTCCTTGTATGAATTCAATCCAATGCTTGGTCATAGGGGTTGTCGTCTTGGTATTACATATCCTGAAATTACAGAGATGCAGTCAAGGGCTGTCTTTGAAGCTGCATGTCAGCTTGTAAAGGAGGGCATTGATGTTAAACCTGAGATAATGGTTCCCCTTGTAAGTAATGTTAACGAATTTCTACAGGAGAAAATGGTTATTGAAAAGACAGCCGAAAAAGTAATGAAAGAGCTAATGGTGAGGGTGGACTATTTAATAGGAACGATGATCGAGGTGCCTAGAGCTGCAATAACAGCAGATGAGATAGCAAATGAGGCAGCGTTTTTTTCTTTTGGCACAAATGATCTCACACAGATGACTTACGGTTTTAGTCGTGATGATTCCGGAAAATTTTTAAATGAATATATTGATAAGAAGATATTAGCGCATAATCCCTTTAAAGAACTTGATCGTGATGGCGTTGGACAGCTTATAAAAATAGCTATTGAAAAAGGCAGAAGTGTAAATTCAGAATTAGATGTTGGAATCTGCGGCGAACATGGTGGGGAACCAAATTCGATTGAATTTTGTCATATAGTGGGAATGGACTATGTAAGTTGCTCTCCTTTTAGAACACCTGTTGCAAGACTGGCAGCAGCTCAGGCTGCAATAATGAATAATTAGTTTTGAATCATAAGCTATTTAGATGCCAGTTATGGAGGGATTAGATATATCAACCATGCTTAACTCATTGAGGATTTTTTTTGTATGGAGATGATAATATAATCCATTACAGAATTATATATATTTCTTTAAGTCATCTTCTAATACTTTGATAGCGAAATAGGGCATACAACTTCAGGTTCAGCAAGGTAAGTATCTGATGTAGCAATCTTATATCTGTACACATATTTAGCAGTCACTAAAAAAAAGAAAAGTACTTGTTTTTTTGTTGAATTTCTATCATATGTTATGAACTATTTTTTTACATATTTTTAAATCGAATTGTAAGTCCCCACCCTTAGTTTTTTACCTTAAAGAGAATATAGATACAAATTGGACGATTAAAGGATAAGGAAGATAGAAATTATAGACTTATGATCCTTTATGATTTTCATTATAACTATGTTGAATAATTTTTGCTTAGAGTTTCAGACGAATAAGTATATTAAAAAGTTATTAGGTTTTAACAGATTTTTGTATGGATAATATAGCAATTTAGGATCAATAGATAATAAATTCAGATTTTTGCAAAGTAGGTTAACATGAAAGATCCATTAACCCCTTATGGCAATAAACCTATGGTAACACCTATAGTAAATGCTGTAAATTATGAATATAAATCCTTTGAGATACTGCATCAAATCACAAATGGTGAAATTGATGGCTATACATATCATCGTGATGACAACCCTACTGTTCGTAAGGTAGAAAAGATGATGACAAGTATGGAGGGTGCTGAAGATGCAATTATATGTACTACAGGCATGGCTGCCTGTACAATGGTTTTTCTCACTTATCTTAGTGCAGGTGACAGCCTTGTAATATTTCACGATGTATATGGCGCAAATTACAAGGTATCTTTAATCCTTGAGAGGTTCGGCGTTGATGTAATATGGCTGAATGCCTCGGAGAGTCACAGAATTGAAGAATATGTTAAAGATAATACAAAGATGATCTTTATGGAAACCCCGACGAATCCTCTTTGTAAGGTGATTGATATCGAAGAGACAGTAAAGGTAGCTAAAAAGGTCGATGCAATGCTTGTAGTTGATAATACCTTTGCAACTCCATATCATCAGAAACCCCTTTCCATTGGTGCAGATCTAGTTATTCATAGTGCCACAAAAGGACTTGGCGGGCATAATGATCTTATGGCTGGAGTTATTGCATGCCCTACAAAAGAGTTATACAGCGATCTATGGTTTACACGTCAGGCTATAGGTACAACCCTTGATGCTTATTCTGCATCATTGCTAGAACGGGGATTGAAGACTTTTGAGTTGCGCGCAGATAAAATGGCAAAGAATGCTCTTGGAATGGCGGAGTATTTAAAGACACATCCCAGGATTAAGAGACTTGTATATCCTGGTCTGCATGATGATACAGGTTATTCTATTGCCTGCAGACAGATGAAAAATGGATTTGGTGGAATTTTAGCATTTGATGTTGGAGATACTCTAGAAGATGCTAAAAATTTTATTAGCGCTCTTAATAATATATATCATGCTGTAAGTCTTGGGGCAACAGAAACACTTATCTGTATTCCCTATTTAACTACTATGCTTTATCTACCAGAGGAACGGCGTCTTTCTTTTGGTGTGAATAAAAATACAGTTCGACTTTCTGCTGGAATAGAAGATCTTGAGATATTGATAGATGATCTTAAACAGGCACTTGGTAAAATATAAATTTGATGAATTTATTTAGATTGGAGAAGAGAAGGCTCAGTCCATTGGATGAGCCTTCCAATTAAATGAAAGTAATTTAATACTTATATTGTCTAGTGCAGTTTCATTGATCAAATTATGGTTTTGCAGCTTTTATCATGACCCATGTCATTTCTCCCTTTGCCATAAGCTTCCCTTTCCATTCCCTGAATGCAAAATAGTTATCTTCGAATTTTCCCATTAGTTTTTCGCCTTCTCTTCTCCAGAGGAGTTCATAAGCGTCAAACCAGTGTGCTGCCATAGGTATCCCATCCGTGCCTTCCTGTTTATAGGAATATTTAAATGGCTGACGTTTTTTTATAATCATTCCTAATCTCTGGTATAAATTGATCAGCTCTTCTTCAGAGAAGAACCTGAAATCAGGACCATGTGAATTTTGAAATGCTTCTTCTATTAAATTGTTTATCTTTTTTTCGTCATCATCTACAGGGTCTTTTAATACTGGATCAACTGAGACTAAATAGCCATTGGGTTTCAAAACTCTGTGAATTTCCTTTACTGAACCTTCTGGATCAGTAAAATGGTGAAAGCTGAGCATCAGGCATACTGAATCAAAAGATTCTGAGGGAAAAGGAAGTTTATCAGCTTTACCTAACACAACAGAGAAGTTCTTGATATTATTTTTTTCAATTTTTTCACTGGCTAATTTAAGCATTCCATAACCGCTATCAATTCCAATGATAGTTCCTTCGGAGATTATATTATTGAGCAGTATTCCAAGTCTTCCTGTACCTGTTCCAACATCAAGCACCTTATCATTCTGAGATGGTGACAATTCTTTAATTAGGCTCTGTGTCAATTTTTTCACTGTTCCCATACTTTCGACCATTTGATCGAAATGAATAGCCTGATGATAATCCTGATAATTTATTTCTTCGTTCATGACTTTCCTTCAATTTTTTGTTCCCATATCTCATTTACATGTTTTTCAACATCAGATATAGAACCAGTATTTTCTATAATAACATCTGCATGCTTTTTCCTTTCTTCATCTGATAGTTGTGATGCTATTCTAGATTCTGCATGTTCCTTTGTAAAACCCTTTGCACATAAGCGTTCGATTACAGTCTCTTTCTCGGCAACCACAAGCCAGACTTCGTCCACTAGGGGCAGCCAATTTGCTTCTATTAAGATTGCGGCATCAAGTACTATGACACCCTTATCTTTATTCTTCTTTTTAAATGCTTCTATGGTTTGTTCAAAGTTCTTATACATTCTGGGATGAACAATTTGGTTTAATTTGCTTACAGCCTCTTTGTTACTAAATACAATCTCACCAAGCTTTTTCCTGTTAATTGTCTTGTCCGGCTGCAGCAGGTCTTCTCCAAAGGTATCAATTATATCCTTCCAAGCTTCGGTATTAGGAAGATATATTCCATGTCCTACTTTATCAGCATCAATAATTTCCGCGCCAAGTTTTGAAAGAATACTAGAAACTGTACTCTTGCCTGTTGCAATACCTCCAGTTAATCCTATGACCTTCATTATATAAACTCCTTTTTAGGTTTGCCTTGTATATTCAATTATCCTAGCATTTCCATAAAATTTGCTATCTGATTTCTAATATATTCTTTATCATAGTCTCTTACATCTGAAAGATCACCAGGGATCAAGAGGGATGGTATTCCGAATTCTTCTGTAATCTCATCTTTAACTATCTTTTGACCTCCACAGTATAATCTACATCCTTTGTGGGTATACATTATTACTCCATCGATCTTATTTTCTCTGATCATTTCCTTAGTGAGATTTACGCGATTTTCAATAACTCCATTGAAAAAATTTGCAATATATTTTCTTGCCAGACTGTCAAGAGGATTATCTGGGTCTAACTCTCCAAGATATATATAATCCATATCTGACCGAACAAGTACACCTCCAAATTCTTCTACGTAATTGAGGAGGCTTGTATCATAGTTGATAATTGGTCCAAGCCAAAGCAGTCTATGCTTCTCATTTTCTATAATTCCCTTACCCTCTTTGACACGCTCTTGCACCTCTTTTAACAGCATCTGATAAAAACCAACTGCTTCTTTTGTTCCGAGTAACTGGATGAGTGGGTATATAGTGGATGATTCTTCAACGAGACTCATTGGGCAGGGAACAGTCTTTCTAAGCTCACTTATTTCCATCCAAAGGTCGTTAGTTTGTTTTGCATATCCAATTGTTTCTTTTAGTTTCTTTTCATCCAGTGGCTTGTTTGTTAATTTTTCAAGTATTGCTATCAATTCCTCACACTGTTCCCTGTAGTATGCCACCTTTTCTTCTTCTACAGTTTCTTCAGTTCCGATTGTTGTTTGAAAGGGTGAATCCATTACATAATAGGGTACCTTGTAGTGTTCAACAACAGGAATATGAAGTTTAACACCACCATCACATGCATTAGTAGCCCCGATCACAAAATCGGGTTCCGGGATCATTAATTCCTCGCCAGAAAGCGCATATCCAACCACAGCCCTGTGGAAAGAGCAAATATTTCTTGGATAACCAAGATTTTCTGCCAGTTCAAGATAAGGAACTATCTTCTGCTTTACTGCAAGAAGTGTAGAGAAATGTTCTGTCATCATTGGCACAACATCCATTGCATGCAAAAGCTCAAGGGGCGCCATTAATATTGTCCAGATTACAGGCTTTTTATCAAGTTTAGCTTGCCTTGCTTTTGCATAATAATCCTTTGCAATAGGCCATACAAGCCTTGCTGTCTTAAGCTTCTTTTTGGAACTGCTAAGGTCTGTTGAGCTCATTTCTGCACCTCAATTTTTATATTTATGGTTTTTATTGATCTAAAGGAACAAAGGCATAAAGATACTAAGGCAAAAAAGCAAGGATGTAGTTATTCAACATTATTGGTTAATTATTTGAGTGTAACCAGAAACTATCGAATTTCTCTCATTTTATAGCTACAATTAAGTAAATAATAAGGATTTAGCATTTTTAAAGCAAATAATCTTTGCTTTAAGTTTTGAGGTTTACGATTTGCAGCTTAAAATATATCCTGAATTATATATTCTATAACCTTTGAACTTATAATTGATATTAACCTTTTAAATGATGATGTCTATAATATTCAATAACCTTACTAAGGGCAACAGCTCCTCTTGTAAAGCTGGGGAAGTTTGCAATGCTTTTTTCAAGAAGTCGATTTTTCATTTCAATAGCGCCTGTCTCTACCTTTGAAGGTGGAATAATAACTATCAACGGTTTTTTTGACTTATTTCTGAAATTCTCAAGTGTGTTATAAAAATATTCTTCAAAGTCTGTAAAGGCTTCTTTAAACCATTTTAAAAGATGCGCTGACATTTCTATTACAATAGCATCTATATTTTCATCATTATCAAGGATATCCATAGTAATATCTAAAAGTCTTTCCTTGCTTGGTATATCATCTCTTCCTAATAATGCTCGTCGAGTACTTTCTGCTAAGGAAAGGTTCCCACCAAGATCGATAGGATTTCTATAACTAGCGCCTACAAGTGCAAAGATGGAGGCTAATTCTTGATAAGATTTTTCTGTAAGCATAGGAGCCTTAAAACCAACTTTGGCAAATTGGTCTGTCATGTTTACACATTGCCCACCGCTTAATGATATAAGCCCAAGATTTTTCCCTCTTACTTCTGGAGTGTAGAGCAACATCATAACAGTGTCAACAAGTTCTTCCAGATCATCAATCTGTATAGCTCCGCACTGCTTTATCAATGTCTCCCACATAAACATTGACTCCGCCATGGAACCGCTGTGCGAGGATGTGGCTATTGATCCCTCCTCAGTTTGACCGCCCTTCCATATAAGAATCGGTTTGCTGTTTGCTGATCTACTTAATAGATTGAACAGGGCTCTTCCATCTTTTATCCCTTCAATGTACATAGCAATAATTTTAGTCTCGTCATCCTGTAATAGATATTCACAATAATCTGTGCTGTCTAGAATATATGCATTCCCGAAACTGACAAGTTTGCTAATATTTATTCTGTTGTTATGTCCCACTACACTGAAGTTTATAGCGTGCCCACCGCTTTGAGATATAAAACCTACTTGGCCATTTTCTCCAGAATATTGGTCAGGGCTGTTTCTTAGACCCAATCTTGGATTGAAGATACCCATGCAATTGGGGCCAATGAGGTTTAGGTTTCCTTCCTTTGCGATTTCAGTGATAGTATTTGCAAGCTCTATTCCTTTTTCTGTCTTGGTTTCTGCAAAACCTGAAGTAAACATTGTAACTCCACCTACATCTTTATCTATGCAATCCTTTAATATTATTGGAGATACCTCTCTAGGAACCGCCATTATAACATAATCCACAGGATCGGGCACATCCTTCAAGCTCAAATAGTTCTTTATGCCGAGTTCTTCTATCCCAGGAATTTCATTTGGATCAATATTAACTGAAAAGACATCTCCCTGAAAGGTTTTTAATGATCTAAGGAAGAAGTAGTTATTATTTTCATATTTATCACCAATAACTGCAACAGATCTTGGGTTAAATGCTCTCTTTAATCGGTCTAATTTAGATTCCATTAATGTGCCTCTTTGTTTTATGCAATTAATATTACTATTGAGGATATTTTTTTAAGTCTTTAGATAGACTTATAGCATTAGATACAAGATGTTATTGGGCGCCTATTATATTTATGGAAATAGTTTTTCGAAGGTAATTTTTTTATTTTTTTCGATACATCTCTGCTCTGTATCTTCCAGCTTTTAGTTCACGGATAAGATCTTGTACATTCTCTATCCTGTTTTCAAATATTGTTACAGAGCGTCCAACCTCTTGTAGTGTATGAGCATCGCTGCCGCCAGTGCCTTTAAGGTTTAGCATATTGCATACATTCATAGTGAATTCATTTTCAATATCGCTGTTTTCTCCATTTATTGCCTCAATTGTGTCCATCTGTTTTAGGTATGGTTTTTTACTAGCTTCTTCCACGCTTAGGGATAAGCCAGGTATGGAGAAATCTTTTCCTTCAATAAATGCTCCTCTAAAGGGGTGAGCTGCTATCATCACTCCACCAACTTCATCAACCTTCTTTCTCAATTCATTTATTGATACAATTCCTTCGCACTCTTTATCAAGACCAAAGACCAGAATGTCTCCATCCATTGAGGTTATCTCTACTCCCCCAAGGACTAAGAAGTTGTGTTCTTCGGACAATTTACGGATTTCCTCTGAGTCCCAGATTTTGTCGTGTTCAGTTAAACAGATACCATCAAGTCCAATACTTATAGCTTCCTCTATTAGTTCAACAGGGGTTATCTCACTGCATTGTGAGGCAGGAATTGTATGAATATGCATATCTATTATCATAACATCTCCAAAAAAGCCTGAATTCTTGTTCTTAGTTGACCGAGGCCTGATGAAGGATGTTCTAACTCCACTTCAATTACGGGAATATTTTTTTCTTTGAGTCTGTTTTTTTGACCTACAAAATCGTATTGAAAGGTATCACAGTACATAAGACCGTATAAGATCACTCCATCAACCTTATAATCTTCTATCATATTAAACATATATTCAAATCGGGCATAAGGAGGTTCAATACAGGCGCATGGAGCCATATTTAAATATCGAACACTTATATCATTTAAGGGATTACCCCCGTTATTGATATTGTCCCAGAAATACCGAGTTCCTGTACATAGATCATCAGTGACTACTTCTGCTCCACACTCCTCTATTAGTTGAAAAAAGGATGTATTATCAATAATACTTCCACTGATCATTAATCTTGGTTGAGATTTCGGTTGATTTTCTATATTGTCGATATCTTTAATTAGTTCTTTCAGCAGCTTATTGTGCTGATCCTTTGGCATTATCATGCTTGATCTAATAATCTCAGATATCTCAATAGCGCTTAATGGAGATTTATCATTTTTAAGATGGTTATGAATCTGCTTTAACAGTTCTCGGTTTTCGTTGTAGATTTCAATGGCATTCTTAAGGCTATTATCAGTGATCTCTATACCGGAGAATTTCTCTAACGATTCTTTAAGATTTTGTAATAATTTGAAATGATATTTTTGAGCTGTGTCAGTGATCTTATGAGGATGATCTAACATGAATGAATATTTTGGTTCTATATATAATCGCCAATTATCAAAAAGTCGACATACAGCATCACAGCAATGAGCCACAATTATTCCATCTAAATAATCGTATTGTTTATCCAAAGCAAGGCCAAGGCAACCTCGAATGTAAGGGCACATATTGCTTTGCAGATAATCATCTCCCTCGCTTATTGTTGTTTCTTTGCTCATGATCCGGATTGGCAACATTCCGGCTGCATAGACAATTTCTTCCGGAACATAGTTACAAACCCAGCCGATTGCTTTTTTACCTTGGTCTTTCCATTCTATAATTGATTTATTGTGAGGGAATGAATTTAGTTCATCCCTCATTATCTTTAAGCTTTCAATTGAATGTGACATATCTCACTCTTCCAGCTTTAATTAGTAATCGTGTTGAATCTAATTTTTTTTATAAATTGTAGATTAATGCATTATTTGTCAAGATAATTTATCTGTCAGTTGACAATTTTATGACAATTTTCAATAAGTATGAGTATTAATGAGTATTTATTTACAATCGATTATTAATCGATTGATTGATAAGTTTTTCTGTTAGCTCAAACCTATTTTGTAAACTTTCGATAGAATGGCTCCAACTTCTTCGGAATGTAACCGCAAGCTTCAGCCTGGGCAATGTCGTTCAGCTGATGCCGATCATTCTCATATTATTCCCATATAAATCATAAATAGATGTTTACAACCTTGTAGATAAGTATATCAACAGAAATATTAAAAATCAATTACAGTAAGAGATCAAGGTTCAATATTAGCAGTAATGAGTCCATCGGAAATTGTAATTATCCCCTTTCCCAACTGTTTCTCAATCACATCTCCAAGTAGAATATCCGGGTCTGTTTTCAGATATAGATCGTTCATCTCGATGAACCAGACGCTCTTTTTCAAATAATTGATATATTCGTTTTTTTCAATTCTACCCTTTCTTAATATATGAAATATTATAATCCTGGGCAGCAAGTGATGAGCAATCATTACAGGATCATTGATGAATTCATCAATACGCAAAAGACAGGTGTCGATATTGTTTTGTGCATCATAGATTGGTTTTCCGTGTCCGGGATAGATGACATCA
>JAXHTB010000010.1:0-25611 GCA_034190185.1 Spirochaetota bacterium
GAAAATTGTGAATTCAATTAATAAAATTTATGATAGTGAAGGTTTAATTATACAAAGAAAAGCACTATTTTTATTTATATTTAATCTTGCACTATTTTTCTTTGTAGGTTTAATACTCATTTCAAACCTGTTATTAAGTGGGGCTAGTAAGTCAGCATCTGTTATTTATACAGGAATACCGATAGTTATATTTTCATTTATATCCTTTTACCTGATTTTAAAGGGGAAATATAAGATTACAGGACATTTCATTGTATACATTATTGGTTTTGCCCTAATATTTGGAGCATTTAAAGCACTTGACGGAAGCGCATTTTATTCAACATTTCTTTATTCATCAATGCTAATTTTATTAGCAATCTTTTTTGCTAATAAATTAACAGCAACAGTTATTTCTTTGTTATTTATTATTTGTGAAATTATCTACTATTCTTATATGAAGAGTAGTGGTTTTGATGTAGCGTTATTGAATAGAGCAATACCGAGTAGTATCGGTTCAATTGTGCTTGTATATGTTGTTGCAATGTTGCTTGAAAGTACATTGAATAAATCAATTGAACTATCAAAAGAGGAATCAAGGAATAATAGTAAATTGTATAGCATTACAGCTAAAATCTTGAAAGAGGTTCAAGATCATACTATAAATCTAATGAATTCTTCTAAAGAAATGTCAAATAATTCACAGTCTATTGCTGATGGAGCTCAAAGTCAAGCTGCTAATATTGAAGAGATTTCATCTTCTCTTCAGGAGATCGGTGCTTCTGTATCACAGAATACAAGTAATGCAAAAGATACTAATGAAATAGCTGGGAAGACCTCAAAGCTGGCTGAAGAGGGAGGAGCGGCAGTTGAAGAGACAGTAAAAGCGATGACAAATATTACTGAAAAGATTACACTTGTTGAGGATATTGCTTCTCAAACCAATCTGCTTGCATTAAATGCCGCTATTGAGGCTGCAAGGGCTGGAGAACATGGCAAAGGCTTTGCTGTAGTAGCAACAGAAGTCAGGAAATTGGCTGAAAAAAGTAAGGCAGCTGCAAAAGAGATTGGTCAACTTGCTTCCAAAAGTGTGAAGATTGCAGAGAAAACTGTTAAGCTTATTGAAGAAATAGTGCCAGGTGTAAAGAAAACAGCTGATCTTGTGCAGGATATTACCATAGCATCGGAGGAACAGGAGTTGGGATTGGGTCAAATCAATATTTCTATGGATCAATTAAATCAGATAGCACAGGATAATGCTGCATCTTCTGAAGAGCTTTCATCATCATCAGAAGCATTAGGAGATAATGCCATTCAGTTAGAGAAAATAATATCATCTTCCGGGATACATAAGGATAATATAGATTTAAATAAGTGACCTGAAAATATATTTTTTTCAAAGATTTCTTTAAGAACAGCGTCCCTTTTACCGATTTTCATATTAGATTGATAGAGATGTTCATGGAGGAACACTTGAATCAGTAAAAGGGGTGAGCTTATGAAAAGTCTCATGAACAAGGAGGATCGTGAGATAAAACAAAAAAAAATATCTGGTAACTCCTTAAAGATCGAGGAGTATAGGAAAAAAATATCTGATGATGTTTATCTGGAACATGCAATAAGGAAAATAGCTATTGATTTATCTAACTATTTATTAAAGTAAGATACTTTGTTACAGGAAAGTATTTATTCTTGAATAATAGATGAAGATGAAAAATACAAATTATTAATTGAAAAACAGCAGTAAGTATTAACATTATACAATTATTATGAAGAATAGTTCGTTCATCAGTGCTGTATTAGAAAATGGAAAAAAAACGTGATTCTTATTCCTCTTTAATCGAAAACAAGAGTTTAAAATATCTATTCTTCATATTATTTTTTATAATTGCTTTATCATTATTATATATATTTAATGAGTTTTTTTGGCCATTTCTTTTTGCTCTATTTATTTATATAGCATTACGACCTGTTCATGATTATATTACGAAATATTTAAAAAAAAGGTTCTGGAGTTCATTAGTCCTTGTTCTTATTCTAATCCTGCTGGGACTAATTCCAAGTTTGTACCTGCTAATCTCATTATCTGACCAAACATATCAATTCTACATTTTTCTACAGCAGCAGTTTAATTCAGCATTTTTAAATGATTTAATAAATAATAATAGATTTTATAAAATCTTCTTTCCATATATTGATATTGGTAATGCTAATATTTTTCAACATATTATTAATCTTTTACAGAAGACATCTTTGGAAATTTTTTCTAATTTAACATCGATTCTTACATTCTCAATTAAACTAATTATCAATATATTTTTTTTGATTATCATTCTTTTCTTCCTTTTTAAGGACGGTTATAAGCTTGATGACTCAATTTATCGAGTGCTTCCCTTTCCAAAAGATATTGAGAAAGATCTTATAGATAAATTAAAAGAGGTTATTACGGTTTTACTAGCTGGTAATCTTCTAATTATGATTTTGCAGGGATTTGTGCTGGGTCTGGGATTCTATATCTTTGGAATAGATATGCCATTATTATGGGGAAGTATTGCTGCTATTCTATCCTTGATCCCTGGAATTGGCACAGCTTTAGTATGGCTACCAGCAGTGATATATCTTTTTATCACTGGTGATTTCCTTATTGCAACGGTTGTCAGTATTTGGTGTTTATTAGGATATTTAATACTTGAGAATCTTGTCAAACCGAGATTGTTCGGAAGAAGATTAAACTTTCATCCTGTTATCTTTTTCTTTCTGCTTATTGGTAGTATTCAGACATTTAATCTTCCTGGAGTTATCATTGGGCCTCTTCTTATGACGCTTTTTTACTCCTTTTGGGAAATTTATAAGATATTGTATGAATACAATGAGTAAAAGAGTTCCTGCCCTGACAGATTAGTAAAGTTGATAAGATAATATTTATTTGTAGTCCTCATAATACCTTTGTAAAGGACTTCTTATAATCTCTATCATTTGAGCTATTCCTACCATTTTCCATATGAGATAAAAAATGATGTTGACATTTTAATTCTATTTAAATAATGATTTAACTAGGTAATTTAGTAATTGCTATGATAAAATTTTCCCTTAATATCCATCGTTATATATAATATTATTACATTTCTTTTCATTACTTAATATTTTTCCACGTTGCATTATTTTTCAATTATAACATTTAACCAAATGGAGGATTTAATGATCGATTATACAGATAAAAGAGAATGGCAGCCAGTTGAAGAAAGAGATAGAGAGCTTGTTGAAAAATTGATAAATATTTGTAATTATGCATATGAAAATGCGCCAGCTATGAAGAAAAGGTTTGATGAAGCAGGTTTTCATCCCTCTCAAATAAAGAATCTGAAGGATATGGAGAAGATTCCTGTGTTATCCAGAGATGAGTATATAAGGATGCAGAGGGAAGAACCACCTTTTGGTGGTTTTCTAACAGTGCCTTATCAGGAATTAAAAAGGATATATGTTCATCCAGGTCCCCAATATGAGACGCTTGCTGATTCAGATATTGAACATGCACAGAAGATATTGGCAAAGGTAGGGGCAAAAAAGGGCGATGTTGTTATGAATTCAGTAACATATCATTTAGTGCCTGCAGGTCTTCTTGTGGATGATATCCTTACTTCAATGGGTATTACGGTTGTACCTGCCGGATTTGGAAATACAGAGCTTCAGATTCAGATTATCCGTGATCTAAAGGTTTCATTCTTTGCCGGGTTTCCTCTATTCTTTATGAATGTTATAAAAAGGGCAGAAGAGCTTGGATATGACTTTAAGCGTGATTTTAACATAAAAAAAGCCCTGGCTCTTGGGTCTTCTCCCATTAGAAAGAGTTTGGAAGAGGATTATGGTATAAATACCTTTGAGATATATGCCTATCTTCCTGTAGGGATTCCTGCATGTGAGTGTCAGGAAAAATCGGGAATGCATATTGAAGAGGATTTTATCGTTGAAGTGATTGATCCTGATACAGGCAAACAGCTTCCTTTTGGCGAGGAAGGAGAACTGGTTGTGACTACAACTTTTAACAATATTTTACCAAGAATTCGCTTCGGAAGCGGCGATCTTGCAACACTTATCAATGAGCCATGCCCCTGCGGTAGGACCTCCTATCGTATCCCAAAGATACTGGGACGAGTCGGTGAGGCAGTTAAGATACGCGGGATGTTTGTACATCCTATGGAAGTTGATGATGTAGTTGCAAAAATGCCTGAGGTGTCTAAATATCAGGTAATTGCGACGCATGAAAAAATGAGGGATATTATATCTGTAAAGCTGGAGCTTGCTGACGACTCTGCTGATAAGGAAAAGGTAGGAAGCGCCTTTAAACATAATTTTCAGAACAGATGCCGTTTAAAGGTTGATGATATTGAATTTGTATCTAAAGGCTCTATCCCTGATGATGCAAAGAAGGTTTTGGAAAAAAGGAAAGAGGTAATACTATAGTATATTTTTATTATTATATTAGCAATTACATTCGCATAATCAATCGCCTTTTATTTAATAAAATACTAAGTAGAAGCTCAAACTGATTATATTAGTTGTACTATTTCAGCATAGATGATTCAACAAGGAATGCACTAAATCCTACCTGCTGAACCGAGTACATTTTCGTTTTTATGCTTGTACATTTTTATTAAAGCGTCACGAGCAGGTCCTAGGTACTTACGTGGATCGAAATCTGCTGGATTCTCTTTGAAGTGTTTACGAATAATTGCAGTCATCCATAGACGGCCATCAGAATCGATATTGATCTTGCAAACCGAAAGTTTTGCGGCTTTGCTTAATTGCTCTTCAGGGATTCCGATTGAATCCTTTAGGTCACCTCCATTTTCATTGATAATCCTGACAGCTTCCTGTGGTACTGAAGATGATCCATGAAGAACAATTGGGAAACCGGGTATCTTTATTTCGATTTCCTCAAGGATATCGAACCTTAATTCTGGTGGTACATAAGTGCCATCAGCATTCTTTAGGCAGTTTTCCGGTTTAAATTTATTTGCGCCATGTGATGTGCCTATTGAGATGGCAAGAGAGTCCACGCCTGTTTTCTCAACAAATTCAACTACCTCATCAGGTTGTGTATATGTAGATTTCTCAGCTACTACATCATCCTCAATACCTGCTAGTACACCAAGTTCACCTTCAACACTAACATCATGCTTATGGGCAAATTCAACGACTTTTGAGGTAAGTGAGATATTATCTTCAAATGAATGATGCGAGCCATCTATCATTACAGAGGAAAATCCTGATTCAATGCACGATTTGCAGAGTTCAAAGGTGTCCCCATGGTCAAGATGAAGCGCAATTGGGATCTCTTTCCCTCCATTTTTTGCGGCAAGATCCTTCATCATCTCCACAGCTCCTTGCCCCATATATCTTAGTAAAATCTGATTTGCATATTTTCTTGCACCGCCGGAGACCTGCAGGATCACAGGGGACTGGGTCTCTATGCAGGCAATAATTATTGCCTGAATCTGTTCCATGTTATTAAAATTATATGCTGGTATGGCATACTTATCTCTCATTGCTTTTTTAAACATCTCACTTGTGTTTGATAACCCGATATCTTTATATGAGATCATGACATAGTTCCTCCTTTATTTATAGCTGTAGTGCTGCATGAAAATTTTAAGCTCATTTTTGGAAAAAGTCAAGATATATGTTCAGCTAATACACTTAGAGCCTATCTCATAAGGCGGAAATAATCTGTTATGATTTCATCTACATACTTTTTTTAGCCTATATATGCAAAACCTTAGGTTTGTCCATTCTGCTAAATAAGCCCTTACTATAATCTATGTAATACACTTCTCGCATAATTAGCTGCAAAGAATGCTTTATTGACTTTTATTTTTGTATTATTAGTGATAATTGATAAATTGTCACTTTTTCAGACGGAATATTAAAAATGAGTTGAAATTATTATTTCTTTTACAAGAGTGTTCAATAATGTTGATTCTGTGATAATATTGAAGCAAATAAAGATAAAAATTATCAATAGATCGTCATCTTAGTTCTTATCACATAATTTGAGACAATAGAGGAGATTTTAAAATGGGGAAATTTGAAGATAAAAGGGAATGGATGCCTCCTGAAGAGAGGGATAAATATCTTACTGAGAAGTTCAAAGATTTGGCAACCCACGCCTATAATCATGCACCTGTATTCAAAAAGAAATTCGATGAAGCTGGGGTTAAACCGTCAGATATTAAAACAATTAAAGATATTGAGAATTTTCCAATAATTGAAAGAGATGAATTTATAAAATTAGAACGAGAAAAACCACCTTTTGGCGGTTTTTTAACTGTGCCGCCGTCTCAATTAAAGAGAATTTTCGTCCATCCTGGACCTCAGTATGAGACACTTGCTGAATCTGATGTTGAACATGCATTGAAAGTAGCTGAAAAAATTGGAGTAAGAGAGGGAGATATTGTAATAAATGCTTTATCCTACCATCTGGTCGCTGCAGGTCTTTTTCTGGATGATCTAATAACAGGTATGGGAGCAACAGTTGTACCAACAGGAATAGGAAATACTGATCTTCAAGTTCAGATTATGCATGATTTACAAGCAACAATGTTTATTGGATTTCCTCTATTCCTGATGAATGTGGTAAAGAAGGCTGAGGAATTAGGTTATAATTTTAATCGTGATTTTAGATTGAAAAAAGCTCTTGCTCTAGGTTCTTCACCTATTAGACAAAGTCTAGAGGAAGATTATAAAATTGACACAAGAGAGATCTATGCGTATCTTCCTGTAGGATTGGCTGCTGCTGAATGTGACGAGAAGAATGGCATGCATATTGAGGAAGATTTCATTGTTGAGATAGTTGATCCTGTAACTGGGAAACAACTTCCTTGCGGAGAAGTGGGCGAGGTGATTGTTACTACACTTTTTAATAATATTTTGCCAAGACTTCGTTTTGGCAGCGGTGATCTTGCATACTGTACAGATGAACCTTGTCCCTGCGGCAGGACAGCAATACGTTTAGTAAAGGTCGTAGGAAGAGTAGGGGAGGCAGTAAAGACACGAGGTATGTTTATACATCCACTCGAAGCTGAAGATGTTGTTAAGAATCTGGCTGTATCCGGGATTAACAAATTTCAGGTTCAAGTAAGTCATAGTCATGAAAATAGGCGGGATGAAATAATAGTCCAAGTTGAGCTAGCAGATGAAAGTGTAGATAAGGAAAAATTGACTACATGTTTAATAACTGATTTTCAGAACAGATGCAGACTTAAGATCGATTCCATCGATTTCATGGAGAGGGGCAATATTTCTGCTGAAGCTCCATGTGTTGTTGATTTAAGGAAAGAAATAATTCTCTAGTTTATCATGCAGGGATGGTATATTTGCCATTCCTGCATAAATAAAGATATTATTCTTATACTGAGTAATATTTTTTTGTCTATACCTACAACTATGTAGTTTAAATGATAGTATCACCTGCCGTAATTTACATTTCTTCTATTGAAATATATATATTATTCTTCAAATGCAATATGCTCTGCAAAAAAAATAAATTTACATAATAGAGGTTATATATGAGACCACGTGAACTTGACTGTCTTTTTGAACCGATAAGCATTGGAAAGATGGAGTTAAAAAATCGTCTTGTTATGGCTCCCATGGGCACAGGATATGGGGGAGATGGATATGTTACAGAGAGATTAACCGAGTATCTAACTGCAAGGGCTAGGGGAGGCGTTGGCCTTATTACTGTTGAAGTGGCCTTTATACATAGCTTAGGCAAGGCTGGTTTGCACGGTGAGTTAGGTATAGATGATGATAAGTATATTCCTAAATTGAAGGAGCTCTCTGATGCTATTCATAAAGCTGGCTCAAAGGTGGTTATTCAGTTAAACCATGCCGGCAGATATTCAAGATCGGAAAATCTTGGCGATACACCAGTTGCGCCTTCTGCTATTCCTTCAAATTATACAGGCGAGACTCCTAGAGAGCTGAATACAGAAGAGGTGGAAGAGATAGTGGAAGCCTTTGCCGAAGGTGCTAGAAGAGCAAAGGATGCAGGTTTTGACGGTGTGGAGCTTATGGGATCCACTGGATATCTGATCAGTCAATTCTGTTCTCATATTACTAACAAGAGGACAGATAAATACGGAGGTGAGACTCCGGAAAAACGGGCTACTTTTGTTAAGGAGATAATCGAAAGTATCCGGAAAAAAGTTGGGGATGATATCAGTGTATGCGTCAAGATGAGTGTTGATGAGTATCTCCCTGGCGGAAATACTATTGAGGATTCCAAGATTCAGGGGAAGATTTTTTCTGATGCAGGAGCAGATAGACTTCATGCCTGGGCCGGATGGCACGAATCACCAAAACCGATGCTTCCGATGTCTGTGCCCCGTGCTGCCTTTGCGCATCTATCTGCTGCTCTTAAAGAAGCAACTGATGTGCCGGTAACAGCAGTCGGCAGGATAAACGATCCATTTGTCGCCGCCAGTTTGATAAAAGAAGGCAAAGCAGACCTCGTCGCTATTGGAAGAGGCATGTTATCTGATCCTGAATTTGCAAATAAGGCAAATGAGGGCAGGGCAGACGAGATTAGAACCTGCATCGGATGCTGCATCTGTTTCGATACAATGATGTCCCAAATACACAGCTCTGCCCCGGAGGGGCTAATCTGCGCTGTCAATCCTGAGTTAGGCAGAGAATATGAGAATCTTTTAGAACCTGTAAAAAATGGTAAAAATATACTGATTATAGGCGGCGGACCCGCAGGTATGGAGGCTGCAAGAATTACTTCTATAAAGGGGCATAAAGTAACAATATGGGAAAAGTCAGATAAATTGGGCGGAAGCCTTAATATCGCTGAAATACCACCTTTTAAAGAAGAGATCGGTTGTTTAACAAGATATCTCAGCAGGCAGATGGAACTTGACAATAATATCAAGGTTGAATTGAACAAAGAGGCTAATGTCGAGGATATTTTAAATGAGAAACCTGATATCGTAATTATGGCAACTGGATCAAAACCGCACATACCAGATATCTCTGGTATTAAGGATGCAGATGTCGTATTAGCCCTGGATGTTCTTAATGGAAAGGCTATAACCGGAGAAAATGTTGCAATCTTAGGGGGTGGCTTAATTGGAGTAGACGTTGCCGAATTCCTTCATGAAAAAGGAAAGAATGTCACACTGCTAACAAGGCAGAATCGCATTGGGGATGATATAGGAATAAGCACACGCTGGGTTACTATGATGAGAATTAGAGAGCGAAAGATTACACTAGTTCCTAAGGTAAAATATAAACAGATCAAAAAGGATGGTGTACTTATTGAAAGAAAGGATAAAGAGTTATTTATCCCTGCAGATACAATAGTAATTTCAGGCGGGCTTTTGCCAAATATCGATATGGTAGAATCACTAGCATGTAATTTAACTGTAGCAAAGATCGGTGATTGTGTAGAACCTAGAAAAATTAAGGATGCTATTCATGAGGGCTTTGATATTTCTTTAAATATATAAATAAAACTGTTTCTATATCTTTTATAATAGTTGAGCCTCTATTAAAAAAAGGAACTAATTACCGCAAAGACGCGCCCAGAGCGAAGCAAAGAAGTACTCTTGGGGTGCAAAGTACGCGAAGGAAAGATATTTTTTTTCTTTCTGCTGTTATTGCGAAAGGTAAAATGAATGATTTATCCAAGACATTCATAGTTTATCGCCTTTTATAAAAGGCTGGATAGTTGTAAGTTGCCGTCTAATCAACGACTGAGAGACAATAATTCACCTTCGCGACCTCTGCGCCTTTGCGGTGAACTATTACTATTTTTTATCTTTGTTAATTTTTGATCTCTACAAATATATATATAATTAGAAGGAGTTTGGCATATGGATAATAAGCATGTTTACTGGGAACCAGAAATAGAAACTGCATCAGAGGAAAAATTAGCTCAGATACAAATGGATAAACTTAAAGTATTGTTGAATAACGCCTATGAGAAGACAGGGCTTTATAAAAAGAAGTTTGATAAAGCAGGCATTAAACCAGAAGATATAAAAAGTCTGGATGACCTGAAGAATTTACCTCTTACTGAATATGAAGAAGATTTTATATCCACTCCTGTGGAAGAAAAGCTTATGATTCCGGATGATGAAGTGGCAGTTATATGGAATACTTCCGGGACATTGTCCGGTTCTCCACAATTAGTATTGATGTCAAAAGAAGAACATAAGAAGATTGTATCATTAGTTGTTCGGTTCCTTTATCTTACAGGCGTGACTCCGGATGAGACAGTCTTCCTCCTAATTTCAAACGATGTATGGATTCAGGGCATTATGGAATTGGGCGCTAAACTCATCCCGGGCCTTGGTTCTGCTGCAGTGCCTCATAACCAGATAAAGCTGATTGAAAAGGCTAATGTTTCTACAGTTTTTTCACTACCCAGCTATATCCTTCAACTTGTTGCGATTGGTAAGAGTATGGGCATTGATATAAAAAACACAAGCCTTAAGAGAGGCATCTTTGTGGGCGAGCCATGGGCAATATCTCTAAGGGATAAGATAGAGGAAGAGTGGGGGATGAAGTTTTACAATGCCTATGGATTAGCTGAACTCCCTGGCAGGGGAGGGGAATGCATCGAAAGATCCGGCATCCATCTTTGGGCCGATTACAGCATTATCGAGATTATTGATCCGGATACTGGAAAAGTATTGCCTAAGGGAGAAGAGGGAGAGGTTGTTATTACTAACATAGGTGGAACGACAATGCCTCTTATCAGATACAGGACAGGAGACTGGGCAAAAATACTTGATGAAGGGGTATGTGCTTGCGGTAGGACTCATCCAAGAATATCCGACATAAAAGGCAGGGTAGACCATATAATTAGGGTTGGAGATGTCATAGTTTTCCCAAGCGATATCGAAGAGACCCTGGGCCGGCTTCCAGGATTTACAGGTGAGTACCAGATAATTGCTAAAGCAAAAGATCAGGATGTTCTTAAAGTAAAAGCTGAGCATGTCGAGGGCGCTGATAATGTGAATCAGTTAAAGAGCAAGCTAGAGGATGAGATTAGCAGCTATCTATCTGTAAAGGCTGATATTGAGATGCTTGCTCCGGGTGAGCTTCCGAAAACCATGTGGAAGGCTCAGCGGATTATTAGACAGTAATCGGTGTCGTTTTGTAATGGAAGATCAAATAATTTTAGAAATACTTAGGGCTTTAATGAACTAACTGCAAAGGAATACAAAAATCGTTTTAACTTATATAAATTTTTAATATATAATTATAAGAGGAAATTTATACTAATATGGAAATTGTCGATGAAATGTATTGGGAACCTGAAATTGAGACAATGCCTGCACCCAGACTTAGAGATATTCAAGAAGAAAGATTTTTAAGATTAGTTGATTACGTTTATACAAACACTAATTTTTATAAAAGAAAATTTGATGAAGCAGGTCTAAGTCCAGGTGATATTACCTCTTTGGAAGACCTTTCTAAGCTTCCTTTAACAAGATATTTGGAAGATTTTGCAGCGACATCGATAGAGGACAAGCTGGCTGTTGACTGGGATGATGTTACCGAGATTATGACAACCTCCGGCACCATATCCGGCACAACATTGCCTGTGATGATGACTGAAAAAGATGTTGATCAGGGATTCAATCTCTTTGCCAGAGTGGCAAGGATGACAGGTATGAGACCCGATGATATAGTTCAGATGCTTATGCCCTGGGATGTTAGCGTTCCTACTATGAAGAAGTTAGCCTCAAAGGTGCTGCCTGGTATGGCAGGCAGGATGATCCTTGATGAACAAATAAAACTTGCAGTAGCAGTGAAGTCTACAGTCATATTTGGAATGCCCAGTTATATACTAATGTTTGTAAACAGGGCTAAGGATTTGGGCATTGACATAAGAAAAGACACCTCATTGCGTTTGGCTCTTATGGGTGGCGAGCCTTTATCTGCGTCTGTCAGGGAGCGGCTCCGCTATGAAACAGGAATAGATTTCCATGATATGTACGGCTTTGCAGAGGTGATGGGAATTGGAGGGGAATGCAGCATGAAGCAAAACCTTCATATATGGGCAGACCATTATATACTTGAAGTTATTGATATAAACACTTCGGCTCCCCTTGGCCCAGGTGAGATGGGCGAGCTTGTAATTACTACTTTAACAAAAGAGGCCATGCCCCTTGTAAGATACAAAACAGGGGATGTGACTATGATTTTGGATAATGGCGAATGTCAATGCGGCAGAACGCATCCAAGAATAGCTCCTGTTAAGGGAAGAGTATTCCATATGATTAAGGTTGATGGAAGGATTATCTTTCCGATTGATATTGATAATTTCATAACAAAGGACACCCGACTTAGTAATGAGTTTCGAATAATCGTTGATAACCCAGGAATTTTAGACCTGTTGAAACTGAAAGTTGAGTATAAACCAGGTGTTGCCAATCTGTCCGGATTGAAACAAGAATTAGAGGATGCGTTGATGAGTGAAATATCACTTAAAAATGAAATTGAATTGCTTCCGGAGGGTGCTCTTGCTAAAACACAGTTTAAGGCTCAGCGTATCGTAAAAACATATCAACAAGATCAATAGAAATATTTGTCGATAACGATGATATTATTTAAACCATATAAATGATTTATAACCAGACCTTTAACGAAATTGTAAGAAGTATTTATGCATAAATTAGGTATTATGGGCGGCTCTTTTGACCCGATTCATTTGGGGCATCTGCATGCTGCAGAACTTGCAAGAACTGAGTTCAATCTTGAAGATGTTATTTTTGTTACAGCTTATTGCCCTCCACATAAATCGATGGATGATTTAGCCCCTGCCAGGCATCGTGTTGCTATGGTTGAACTTGCTATTAAGGGTAATTCCTTTTTTAAATCTTCGCGCATTGAATTTGAGCGGGGTTGTTATTCTTATGCAGGGGATACTATAAATGCTTTTAAAGAAACCTACGGTAAAGAATGGCAGATTTACTTTATAACTGGCCTTGATGCAATTTTAACTCTCATTAACTGGGATAAGGCAAGAACTTATCCCGGTATCTGCAATTTTATTGCCATTGTAAGGACCGGTTATGATGTTAATAAAACAAAGCATGCTATTCCAGATGAATTCCGTTCCTATATTTCAATATTAGAAGCTCCAGAGGTGCCCATTTCTTCTACTCAAATAAGAGAATTGATAAAACGAAATGAGAGCATAAATGGGCTTGTTCCAATTGATGTTGAGGACTATATAAATAGATACTCTCTATACAGGGATTAGTTTTAACTCTATCCGGATACAATAATTGATTTATAAAAATTGTATCTACAATAACGTCGCGTTTTATTACCAGTCGGTTAAACTGGTCCCTCGACAACCAAAAATAATTATTGACATCAGAGTTATACGGTAATACTATTACTGGTATTACATATTACCGGAGGTGGTGTCATGAAAGTGACAACAAAAGGACAAGTTACAATACCCCAGGTAATTCGTGAAAAATTGGGTATTACTCCTGCAACTGAAGTCGACTTCATCGAAGAAAAGGGCCGTGTCTATTTGGTGAAAAAAAGGGGAGCTAATAATACAAACCGAAGATTTAGGAATTTGAGAGGAATAGCCACAATAAAAATGACAACTGAGGAGATTATGGCCCTAACTAGAGAAGATAAATGACCGGAATATTGGTTGATTCGAATATAATTCTTGATATTTTCCTTGACGATCCTAAATGGGCAAATTGGTCTGAATCTACATTAGAAAGATATTCACAAAGCACGACGTTGTATATTAACCCTGTAGTTTATACAGAAATATCCATTAGTTTTGAGCGCATAGAGGATTTGGAATTCGCAATTTTACAAGGGGGATTTAAGATGTTGCAGTTTTCAAAGGAGGTGTTGTTTTTAGCTGGAAAAGCTTTTCTTAAATACAAAAAAAATAAAGGCAAGAAAGTATCAACCCTTCCCGATTTTTATATAGGCGCTCAGGCGGCAATTCTCGATTTTGAATTAATTACGAGAGACGTAGCCAGATATCGGACATATTTCCCAACTGTTAGGCTGATTAACCCTTAATCAATAATCATTTGAGTGAGTCAAAAATCTATGGGAGAAAAGGTATAGGAGTAACCCTCATATCATTCCTACATTCATATGATTGACAGCACATGGTAATTGGATTTTTCCAAATTTTTTGACCATTCTCTAATATCATTTATTTCCTTTTTGTAATAGTAGAAATCATTTTATACTAAGGATCATAATTTTGCCGCATTAAGAAATACAGGTATTCGATCCTCCCAACCAAGCGGAATCAGGTGAACTCCTTGACATAGATCCTTAAGACCTTTTATGATATCTGTAAATATTTCTATACTTGCATTCTCTTTTTGAGGAGCTTTTGCTATTTTTTCAATGATGTAATTGGGAACAAGTTTATGTTTTATATATCTGTTTAAAAAATACGCAGTAGATGCTGATTTTAGCAGGATCACCTCTGCAATAACAGGAATTCCGAAGGGTTTTACCCTTTTCATAAATTTTTCAAATTCATCAAGGTCAAAAACCGGAGTAGTAATAAAATATCCGCCGCCGAGTTTGATTACCTCTTCCATCTCCTTTAGCTCAAGTTCCGGCACATTTTTACCACAACTTGCATCAATTCCGGAACCTATAAAAAAGTCAGCTTTGGTTTCCACTTCCCTTCCGGTGACATCAACACCTTCCTTTAGATTATCTATAACAGAAAAGAGTTTTCCGGAATCTACATGAAAAAACATAATTTCCTGAAGGCTGTCCCCTGAAATACGATAGTCCTCAGTAAAGGCAAGTATATTCTTTACCCCCTTTTCTGAGGCTTTAAGCAAATAGGATTGCAAATCCAATCTATTTTTATCTCTACATGTTGTTTGAAGGATAGGATCAAACTTATTTTCCTTTAAAACATTACATATAGTAAAGGAATCTGCAACAATTCCATCGATTTCATATTCAGGCACAGTTACTCCATCTAGTCTGCCTCTTATTTTTTGAACGTTTTTGTAAAGCTCCTCCATTTCAACGCCCAAAGGGGGTTGAATTTCTGAGGTTACAGTAAACCTTTTTCTTTCCAATGATTCTTTTAAATCCATAAAATCATCCCCTCATCTTCTGACTTTATAAACCCAGGAGTATGGCTACCTGTTGTTTTAAATTTGGCAGGGGTAAGGGTTTTGCAAAACAGGCATCAGCTCCATTTTCCATCATCTGTTTTTTATTATCATCATCCAGATAAGCGGAAAGTATGATGATTTTCGTTTCTTTTGTTTCAGGATCAGATTTTATCTTCTTGCATACCTCATATCCATTTATATCAGGCATCTTAATATCAAGGATCATCAGGTCCGGCTTAAAATGTTTCACCTGAATCGTAGATTCAAAACCATCAGCAGCAGACATTAGCTCATACCCATGATCATCTTCTTCAAGAGCTTGCACAATTGTTTCTACAACAATTTTATCGTCATCAACAACAAGTATCTTTTTGATTGAGTCGATAAATGTCGGATCACCTGCTGGCAAATTCTGTTCTTTTAAATAGCGGTCTAGCTCATCCTTTTTTATACGTCTATGGCCGCCGATTGTTGAATCACCTATGATACTCCCATCCTCTATCCAGTTTACAATTTTTCCAGGAGTAACCTTACAATATTTACTTGCCTGTGATATAGTAAATATCTTCATAATTCCCCCTTATAATTTAATAAAAATATGGTAAGTTCAAACATATTTCAAAAGTAATAATGAAAATGTATTCAGTAATATAGAATGGGACATTGCAAATCGTATATAGTTGATATCGTAATTCAATTTTGATACTCAAATGATAAAGGGAGGACAATAGAAAATGTGGAACCCTTGCCAACTTCGCTTATAACAATTATATCCCCTCCATGATCTTTCACGATACCATAGCAGACAGATAAACCCAGACCTACACCCTTTATCTCATGTTTTGTTGTAAAAAATGCTTCAAATATTTTATCCTTAATGATCTCAGGCATTCCTATGCCTGTATCCTTAATGTTTATAATAATGTTATTATCCTCTGAGGAGGTTCCAATCATCAACCTTCCGCCATTTGGCATGGCATCCCTGGCATTGTTTATGATATTTAATATTAACTGTCTGATCTGATTTGGCGAAGCCTGGATATTAGGTAGATTTGGATTGAAATCGCTAATTATCTCAATGTTGGATTCCGATAACTGTTTTTCATGAAAGAGCATTATATCTTTTAATAGTTTGTTTATATCAATATTTCTCCTTTCCTCCTCCTTCGGTTTGGAAAAGCTTAGCATATTGTGCAGCATCTCAGAGACCCTCTCTATTTCAGATATCGACATATCAAGTATTTTTCTTCTTGTGCTGTTAGTAGGTATCTCTGTTTTTAACAGCTCCAATGTATTCATTATTCCATAGATAGGATTGTTTAATTCATGAGCTATCTGAGAGGTCAATCTTCCCATTGCCGCCAATTTTTCTGATTGAAGCAACTGAAGCTGTGTCTCATGTAATTTTTTTTCAATCTTGATTCTTGGTCTTAAATCTGTAAAAATTCCAACTGTTGCTATCTCATCCCCATTATCATCATAGATAATACTTGCTGAAAGACTGCCATCGATCATTTCTCCCCATTTGTTCTTATGAACCATTGGAAGTGATTTAAGCCTGCCGACTCCGCCGTAATCAAGACTTCTCATACTATCCATGACCTTTTTTGCAACCCCAGGAGGATAAATATTCCTGATATTCATCTTCCCAATTACCTCTTCTGCGTTATATTTCAAAAGCTCCTCTGCTCCTTTGTTAAAAATGAGAATATTTCCTTCCATATCAGTAACAATAATGGAATCCAAAGAACTTTCAATCAACTTAGATAGGAATTGATTTGCCTCTCTGATCTCGCGTTCCATCTTCTTTCTATGAGTAATGTCGCGTGTATATGCATAAGTTTTTACTTTCCCCTCTTCATCTTTGGAGATTGTAATACAGAGTTCCACCTCCTTGCTGTTCCCTGTGGCTGTATTGATGTTTGTTTCCATACAAAGCCTTCTATTCTCATCTTCCATAACTTCTGAATACATATCAGCAAGGAACTCCCTCTCTGTGCTGTTTAGCAGAAGGCTGAAGTCCATGCCTGATAAACTTTCCCGTGAATACCCGGTTATCTCAGTAGCCATTGAATTAGAAAATTCAATGCGATAATTCTCATCAAAAACTATAATTCCGTCGTCCCCCATCTCGGATATCTTCTGAAACCTTCTTGTTGCCTCACGCACCTCCTTTTCCATCATCTTGCGTCTTGTGATATCTATAATTAACCCCTGATATCCCAGAACTTCCTGATTACTGTCAAATCTCGGAATAGAGGTAATCAGTATATATATTGAATCGCCTGTTTTTTTTTTAAATATTATTTCATAGTCCTTAACAGAACCTTGACTTTCAATCTTCTCCTGAAACTTCTTTCTATCCTCGGGATATTTATAAAGATCATTTTCAAGATCTATTGATAGAAATTCTTCTTTACTATCATAGTCCAACATATTTAACAAAGCCTGATTGCAATCCAGCACACTACCTTCCCTTCTAGTTATTAAAATACCATGTCCTACCCTTTCAAATAAATCCTTATACATCCCATCAGGGTACTCAAGATTATATTCTAATTTGTTTGCTTGTTTAAGATTCATTTCCATAAATACCTGCTATAATGTCTATTAGATACCGGCAGCTTTCAGTATATCTATCACTACCTTTTCTTTGCCAATAGCCATAATATGAACCCCGTCACAGAGCTTTTTTTCTTTTAACTGATGAATCATTCGTCCTGCAATTTCAATGCCCTTATTAAGTGCTTCTCCTTTAGGAGCGGAGGCTAACTCGTCAATAAGATTTTGCGGCACAAATATTCCAGGAACATTTTTATTCATAAATTGCGCCATTCGCGCAGAAACTAAGAGGACAATGCCTGCCATGATTTTAACATTGAACTTCCCTGCATAGTCCATAAAATGTTGAAAGTTATCCAGATCGTATATTGCCTGAGTCTGAAAAAATTCTGCCCCAGAATCAACCTTCTTTTCAAATTTAAGTAGCTGTGGCCCTAGAGGATCTGCTTCCGGGGTTACAATAGCTCCTGCACAGAATTCAACAGCTCCATCCAGTTCATTCCCTCCCATATCTTTACCTGATTCCAGAAGACGAACCATCTGCAAAAGCTGACTGGAATCGAGATCGAAAACCGCTTTTGCCATTTTATGGTCACCAACAGGTATAGCATCGCCTGTGAGACAGAGAACATTCCTTATTCCTCGTGAATATGCAAAAAGAAGTTCTGACTGAAGCGCAAGTCTGTTTCTATCTCTACAGGTCATCTGAAGTATTGTCTCGCCACCATTCTCCTTTACTGCCAGAGCTCCGCCAATAGAAGGAAATCGCATAACAGAACTCTGATTATCTGTAACATTCATAGCATCCACTTTGTCCTTGAGTAGATCAATATTCTCATACATCTCCAGAAGATTAGTTCCCTTAGGCGGACCTATTTCACTAGTAATTATGAATTTCCCGGAATTTAGCGTCTCTTTAAAGCTGCTGCTCATTATCTTTACTCCTTTCTTCATAGGGTATAAAGATTTTCCCTGGTTTTAGTTCAATATTATATTTTTTTGGCGGTTGATATTTACGCATATTATCAAGCTTCCCCATCGTTTCCAATTTATTGTATATAAGCGTCCAGATACAATCCTTGTCGGAATCAACTTCACATTTCCCCTTATCTGTCCCTCCGCAAGGACCATTTACAAGACCCTTATGACAGCCTGCTACAGGACATATGCCCGCAGTATACGCTATGACGCACTCACCGCATTGAAGACAGGCCTCGTCAAAGACACCTGGCGATTTTTCCTTTCCTATAAACAGGGTATCAAGCGCGGGAATGACAGGTTTTTCCAGATTCATTGCCACAGTCTGAACCCCAAAGGCGCATGTCATTACGACTAGAGTATCAGCGTCATAAATTGCATCTTTATTCTCTTCAAGGGCTTCATGAGTCAATTCATCACAGGCTACAGGGATCATCATCCAGCCTGTAACAGTCTTTCCAACCTCCTTCATCAGATCCATCATCCGTAGCACCTCAGGCTGTCCGCCTGTTCGTGTCATTGTTGTGCAGGTCCCACATCCAATAATAAAAATCTTTGAAGATTGATTAAGCAGTCCTGTTATCTCCTGGGCTGGCTTCTGTTTTGTAATGGATCGAATCATGATATTCTCCTGTTTACTTCTTGAATAAAATCTATATTCGTAAGCCCAAACTGTTTTCAGAAATTAAATGGTTTTTTTAGCCATAGATTAAAATGGATGAAACTCTGAATTTTCCTATAGAATTATGGTATTATTTTTATGCAGTCAATCCGCACGAACAGTCCGTGATAATCCGTGTATATCAGTGGCTAATAATTTTAACTTTCGAGTTTATATTGCACTGACTGATTTTCTACAATCGTTCCTTCTAAAATCAGTTTGAATTTACATGTATTCAATGACAATACTGTCGATTATATTATTTCTCTAAATCACAGCGCAAGCACCGACCAGCTTCTTCTATTGCTTTATTTAGAGTAAATCCCAGTTCAATTTCACGAAAATCGCTAATGCGGTCTTCGGGAGGCGCTTTAGGCATCTTGACCCTTAGTTTATCTTCTTCAACATCTTTTAGTTCTTCCTCAATAGCTTCCAGGGGAGTCTCCTCCTTCTCGTCAACAAAGAGTACTGGAGATTTATCGAGTCTTAAATATTTATCAATAGCAACAGCTCCTCTTCTTCCTGCTGCGATCGATTCAATTATAAAAGTTGGACCTGTAACAAAATCTCCACCTGCAAAAATTCCATCGATATTTGTTGCCAGAGTATTGGGATTAACTACAAGTGTCTCCCATTTGGTTCTTTCCAGTTCACTCTCCGGAGGCAGAAAGGATAGATCAGGCGCCTGTCCTACTGACATTATGAGAGTATCAGCAAGGAAGACTCCCTCGCTATCAGGAATATAGCTTGGATTGAACCTTCCTTCATCATCAAAGACAGAATCAACAGCAAGTGTCTCTATGCCTGTAATCTTTTCATTCTCCGACAAGACTCTTTTTACGCCAAGTGAGTAATGAATAAAAATTCCTTCATCAACTGCTTCCTCTATATCTTCATCAAAGGCCGGAATCTCGTCTCTTGATTCCAGACAAACTATGTGAACCTCCCGTTTCCCTTCGCCATTCCACGGAACCCTTAATGCAGATCTTGCCACGTCAAATGCGACGTTTCCTCCGCCGATAACAACTGCAACCCTGCCGACATAGATATCTTTTTCTAGCTTAACATCTCTTAAAAAGGAGAGACCGTAATAGAGCCCCTTAAGGCTCTCGTCTTCTCCGGGAATTCCTATCTTTTGACTTTTCTGTGCTCCGCCTGCAATGAATATTGCTTTATACCCCAGATTTTTAATATCTTCTAGTGTAAAGTTAACATTTACAGGGGTGTTATATTTTATCTCCACACCCCGCTGTTCAATGTATTCGATCTCTTTTTGCACAACTGCCTTTGGAAGACGGAACTCCGGCACTCCCACCATTAACATACCTCCGCCAACCGGAAGAGCCTCAAATACAGTTACGCCATAACCCATTCTTGTAAGATAGTAGGCGCATGTGAGCCCGGTGGGCCCTGCGCCAATTACAGCTATCTTTTCAGTTTTTGTTTTTGGAAAGGGTTCCGGAGGGATTGTGACAGTTTCGAAATATTTATCCGCTGCAAATCTCTTTAGGGAACGTATCGCAACAGGCTCATCCAACTCGCCCCTGCGGCATTTTATTTCACATGGATGATGACAGATGCGTCCGCAGATAGAAGGGAATGGATTTGTTTCCCTAATAATTTCAGTAGCTTCAATAAAATCCCCTTTTGCAATAGCTGCAATATATTTAGGAACCTTAATGCCAACCGGACATGTATGATGACATGCTGATATTACCAGCGATTCACATACAGCCCCTGTACATCTTCTATCTTTTATATGAGCTTCGTACTCATCTCTAAAATATCGTATTGTAGAGAGCACAGGTTTTGGACATGTCTGCCCCAGCCCGCAAAGGGCGCTTTTCATTACGCCCTCACCAATCTGTATTAACATATTTATATCACCCTCCCTGCCGCGTCCCTCTGTAATCCTTGTAAGTATCTCAAGCATCTGTTTTGTTCCAAGACGACAGGGTGAGCATTTACCGCAAGACTCAGTTCGGGTAAAGTTTAGAAAGAAACGGGCAATCTCAACCATGCAATTGTTTTCATCCATTACGACCATGCCCCCGGAGCCCATAATTGAACCAATTGTCTGAAGGGACTCATAATCGATTGGGAGGTTTAAATGCTTCTCTGGCACACATCCGCCTGAAGGGCCTCCCATTTGCACAGCTTTAAATTTTCTTTCTTTTGGAATTCCACCGCCAATGTCGAAAATAACCTCGCCAATAGAAATGCCAATAGGCACCTCCACAAGTCCTGTATTGTTAACCTTCCCAGCCAGTGAAAATACTTTTGTTCCTTTACTATTATCTGTGCCAAGCTCTGAATACCATTTGGCTCCATGCTGGATGATCATCGCTATATTTGCGAGGGTTTCCACATTGTTGATGTTGCTAGGCTTTTCATCCAGACCAGCCTGTGCTGGAAATGGAGGGCGGGTTCTGGGCATGCCGCGTTTGCCTTCAATGGATGCCATTAAGGCTGTCTCTTCTCCACATACAAAGGCTCCGGCTCCCTTTTTCAATTGAAGATCAAAGCTGAATGAAGATCCTAATATATTTTCACCTAGAATACCCAGTTCCCTTGCTTCTTCAATAGCAATTCTAAGGTGGTCAACTGCTATTGGATATTCCTCTCTTACATATATATATCCGAATTGCGCTCCGATTGCATAGGCTCCGATTATCATTCCTTCAATCACACTATGAGGATCACCTTCAAGGACAGCCCTGTCCATAAATGCACCGGGGTCTCCTTCATCAGCATTGCAGATTATATATTTTGTGTCAGATAGAGAAGATCGGGCGAATTGCCATTTCATACCTGTGGGGAATCCAGCTCCCCCTCTTCCTCTTAAGCCTGAATTTTTAACCTCTGATATTATCTCTTCCGGTGTTAATCCATTTAGGGTTTTTGCAAGCGCGCTATACCCGTCCATTCCAATATAGTGAGTAATTTTTTTTGGATCAATTATTCCGCATCGCCTTAGAACTCTTCGATTTTGCAGTTTAAAGAAGGGTATCTGATTTATAGTAGGCATTTTTATTCCTGTTTTTATATCTTCATATAGAAGATGCCCCAGCACATCACCATTTTGAATTGTCTTTACTACAATATCCGCTGCATCAGCTGGAGATACCTCTTGATAAAATATCCCCATAGGATCAATGCTTATAACAGGTGCCTTAGCGCAAAAACCCTGACATCCGGTTTCGCGGACTTCTATTGATTTCTTAAGCCCTCTGACACTTATCTCTCTTATTAGAGATTCTTTAACTTCCTCTGCCCCATAAGCCCTGCATCCTGTCATACAGATTCGTATACAGTATTTTTTCGCTGCTATTTCATTAGCACATTCATCTTTAAAACTTGCAAGGCTCTTTACAGAGAGAAGTCCGGTCATATGAGATATTCCTCCCTATTTTTCATATTGATCAAGGATAGAATGAATTTTTGGCGGAGACAGCTTACCAAAATAATTATGGTTTACCATCATGGTTGGGGCAAGAAAACATGCCCCAAGACATGCCACTGTTTCTAATGTAAAATGATAATCCTCGCTTGTTTCTCCCTCTTCTAAATCCAGTTCTCTCTTTACAATTTTCAGGATGTTGCGTCCTCCCCTAACGTGACACGCTGTTCCTTTACAAACCCTAATAACATATTTACCCCGTGGTTCTAAAGAAAATTGAGAATAGAATGTAATAACACCCTGCACTACGCTTGGGAAGATATGCAGAGCTTTTGCTATTATGTCAATCGATTCGGGCGGCACATAGCCATATTCCTCCTGAACTCTTTGCAAAAGGGGAATAAGCGGCCATTTCTGATCTTTAAATTCATCTATAATTGGAGCAAGGTCTTTAATATCAATTTTTTTGTTCATAAATTTGTCCTTTCTATTTTAATTTTTACAGTCTTATAGCCTGTGTGTTCTCTATTAAAAGAAAGAATGTTGGAACCCTTAAGAAATGGAAAAGGAAGGAACAAAACTCCCTCCGGAATCCTGTCAGCAAGATGGGCTTTTATTTTTTTCTCTCCGTTAAATGAAATTAAGTTTATAATATCATTTTCCTTAATTCCTTCTTTAAAAGCATCTTCAGGATTTATTTCAACATATTCATCCTGGATCATTTTTCTCAATCGTGTTGAGAATCTTGTTTGATGATTGTGACTTAGTTGAAAAAGGATGCTACCTTGCATGAGTGTATATGGATATTCATTATCAGGCTTAGGGCTTTCCAATATATCATCTGGAATTGATAATGAAATATCCTTCTTAAAGCTCGGAACAGGAAGAGCATAAAAGAAATAAGCATCATCCATTTTCGAGATATCCATTTCTGAATAGAGTTCAACATTTTGAATAATCTCCTGGGTCGCATCTTTTTCAGATTTGCAACCTGAAGAGAAGCCAAGATGATCGGAGATGATGTTTAGCGTTGCAAAGTCTGTCGGATTTTCATTTATGGAATTGATTGCCGGATTGATTTTTTTAACATATCCCTCCATATTTGTGAGAGTCCCGGATTTTTCCGCAAATGTTGTTGATGGAAGGACAAGGTGAGCCTTTTCCCCGGATTTTGTAAGATAGGAATCGGAAACAACAAGAAATTCCAGATTGTCCAGCGCTTCATTAAATTCAGCGGCATAAGGGAGGCTAACCAGAGGGTCATCCCCAAATATCCAGAGTCCTTTTATCTGTCCATTTTTGATTTTATTTAAGATAGTCAGGTGCGTTTCCCCATTTACTAAACCCATATGATAACAACCCATAGTATTACTCTCTTTAATTAAGGGTAAAATTCCGATTCGTTCTGGCGCAAGCTGGACTAGTGTGCAGAGAATTTTAACAAGTTCTTTTTCTTTCGGTTGCTGTATTATCCCATTTCCAAAGACAATAACACTCTTCCTGGCAGAGCAGAAGATATCTGCCGCTTCCCGCAGGCTTTCTAATGGAACCCCTGTAACCTGTTCCACCTTCTCAAGAGGAATGTTTTCTATATCTTTTTTTATCGTATCAATTTTTTCGATTGAAAGTCCTTCTATAAAATTTTTATTATTCAGAATAAGTTTAAGAAAGCATAAAAGAATAAACTCATCACTAGCTATCTCCGGCCTAATCCACAGCCTTGCATGTTCTGCAAGTCTTATCTCGATGGGATCAATTACAATTAGGTTAGTCTTCTTTTTACGAACTCCTCTTTTTATGCTATAGCCAACAACAGGAGCTGTATCAGATGGATTTGCTCCAATTAGAAAAATTGCATCAGCATCTTCCAGGGTTTCTATAGATGCAGTAGCTCCGGCAAAACCAAGGGTATCCATCATTCCATGAATCAAATTGGTCATATATATACTGCTGCTGCAAATTATATTTTTGGTATTTAGAGCATCAGTGGCAATCTTTTTTAGCAAATAGGCCTCTTCATTTGTGCAATGAGAGCCTGTCATAATTGCAATACTCTCTCCACCATTCTTTTCTTTTATTTTTTTTAGTCCAATAGCGGCGTCTTTAAGAGCTTCATCCCATCTACATTGTTCCAGTGTTCCGTTTTTTCTAATTAGTGGGTTAGTCAAACGATCCGGATGATTTATTAAATCGTATCCATAATGCCCTGTAGCGCATATTGTCATTCCGTTAGCAGAACCAGGTACCCCGGGCCGAACCCCTACAACCTGATCATCAGTTACTTCGAGCCAGTAGGAACAGCCGCAACCGCAGAAAGGGCACGTTGTTGCAACGCGTTTAGTAGCTGTGCCTTGAAATCTTTTGTTCCTTTCAAAGAGAGCACCTGTAGGGCACATCTCCACACATGTGCCGCAAAAGGTACAGTTTGAGGTTTCGAGAGGGCCGTTGGAATTTGTAGCTGGACGCGCTTCAAAGCCTCTGTCAATATAGTCGATTGCCCCTTCAACAACAAGTTCATGGTCAGCCCTTATGCATTTTGCGCAAAGAATGCACTTGCTTAAATCTCTCAAAATAAAAGGATTAACCTCCTCTGTGCCGGAAAAATGAGGCATGGGGTAATATTCAATAAGTCCGATCCCAAGGTCCGCTGCTATCTGCCGTAATTTACATCTATTTCCTTTTTCGCAGACAATGCATGAATCAGGATGACTCGCCAGCAGAAGCTGTACCACTATCTTTCTTGTATCAAGTACCTGCTGAGAATCAGTTCTAATTGACATGCCCTCAGATATTGGGGTAACGCAAGAAGCCACAAGATTACCCTTCTCTTCGTTTTCAACAAGACATACCCTACATGCTCCTGTTGAATCGAG
>JAXHTB010000100.1:0-11318 GCA_034190185.1 Spirochaetota bacterium
GGATTTCTAGAATGAGTGGAGTAACTGATCCAATTGCAGATATGTTAACAAGGATTAGAAATGCTGTAAAAGCAGGTTATATCAGGGTTGATATACCACCTTCAAGAATTAAGGTAGCAATAGCGCGTATTTTAAAAAATGAGGGATTTATTAAGAATTATAAGATCATTGATGACAAGAAACATAAATTATTGAGATTATATCTAAAATATGGGCAAAATAAAGAACCGGTTATTTTTAACCTCAAAAGGATTAGTAAACCTGGAAGAAGAGTGTATGTTAAGGCTGAAGAATTAAAACCTGTTCTAAATAATGTAGGGATTTGGATATTATCAACATCCAAGGGAGTAATATCAAATAAGGTCGCCAAGAAGCTTAATATTGGCGGGGAAGTAATATGTGAGATATCTTAATTTTGAATATTTAAACAGAAATCAAATATTAAGACAATAATTATCAGGATAAATCTTTTATAAATATACATAAATAAGAGAATAAATATGTCAAGAGTAGGCAATAATCCAATTCCAATACCAAATGAGGTCACAATTACTCAGGATAAAAACTGTTTAAGTGTAAATGGCCCTTTAGGCAAACAGAGTCTTGATCTCTTAGAAGGAATTGGAGTAGAGATCAAAGATAGTATTTTATATGTTATTAAAGATTCAGATAATGGCAGTAAGGAATTGCGGGCTAAACATGGTTTATCAAGAGCTTTGATAGCAAATATGATAACAGGTGTTTCTAAAGGATTTGAAAAACACCTTGAAATAGTTGGCATTGGTTACAGGGCAACACAGGAGAACAAGAGTGTTGTTTTTCAGTTAGGCTATTCTCATCCAATCAATTTCGAGCCACCTGAAGGTATCACAATAGAGGTGCCTCAACCTACTAAAATTCTTGTTAAAGGAGTAAACAAACAGGAAGTTGGTCAGGTTGCAGCAAATATTCGAAGTTTAAGACCTCCTGAGCCATACAAAGGAAAAGGAATTAGATATAAGGATGAATATATTAGAAGGAAAGCTGGTAAAGCAGGTAAGAAGTAATGGATAATCTTAAGTTAAAGAAAAAAAGATATTTAAGAAGAAGGCAGAGTATTAAGAGGAAGATAATTGCCAATAGAGATAGATTTAGATTTTGTATCTCAAAAAGTAATAAATATTTATATGCACAGATCATAGATGATTCAAAAGGACATACTTTGGTATCAGCTTCGACACTAGAGAAGGAATTTAGTGATTTGAAAAATAAAGGTGGGATTGAGGCTGCTAAAATTTTAGGGAAAAATATTGCTCAAAGAGCTTTATCAAAAAGTATTAAGTCTGTTGTATTTGATAGAAATGGTTTCTTGTATCATGGAAAGGTAAAAGCCATTGCTGAATCTGCGCGTGAAAATGGTCTTGAATTTTAGGGGACGCAATTTATGAAAATTGATAGGGAAAAAATTAAAGAGCAAGATTTAGGGGAATTAACAGAAAAGGTAATTCAGATAAATCGTGTAATCAAGGTTGTAAAAGGCGGAAGAAGGTTCTCATTTAATGCATTATCAGTAGTAGGAGATGGTAATGGACATGTTGGTATGGGTTTTGGTAAGGCAAATGAGGTTCCTGATGCAATAAGAAAGAGTATTCAGGATGCGAAAAGAAACATACATAAAATTAATTTAAAAAACAGTACAATCCCTCATGAAGTAATAGGGAAATATAAAGCTGCAAAAGTATTACTTAAACCAGCTTCACCTGGCACTGGAATTATTGCGGGTTCTGCAGTTAGAGCAGTGGTAGAAAATGCTGGGATTTCCGATATATTAACAAAATCTCAGGGATCAAAAAATCTTTTGAATATTGCAAAGGCAACTTTTATGGGGTTGATGCAGTTGAGAAGTCTAGTTGATATTTCTAAATTGAGAGAAGTTCCTTTAAATAAAATAATGGGATCATAAGAGAGTATTTAAGATGCCAGATAAGATTATTATAAAACAGATTAAAAGCAATATCGGATCAAAACCTAAACAGAGAGCAACATTGAGAGCATTAGGACTTAGAAGGATAGGTGTTGAGCGAGAACATGATGATAATCCTGTTATTAGAGGTATGATTGATAAGGTTAAACATCTAGTTGAAATTACAAAATTGAATCAATAGAGTTATGAATATGCAATATCAGTTAAAGAAACCTATATCATTTAAAAAGAGAAAAAGAGTAGGTAGAGGTTGCAGCAGCGGTCATGGAAAAACTTGCTGCAGGGGACAGAATGGACAATTATCAAGATCTGGAAGTAGAAAGAGAGCTTGGTTTGAGGGTGGTCAAATGCCTATTCAGAGACGCGTTCCTAAACGAGGTTTTAATAATTATTTTAAAAAGAATTATAATATAGTCAATCTTTTCCAACTGTTAAATCTTGAATCAGAAGAGATAAATACTGAACTTTTACTGAAGAATGGGATAATAAATAGTAGTAATTATCCCTTAAAGATTCTTGGGGAAGGTGATATTGATAAACCTATAACTGTAATAGCTGATGCTTTTTCAAAATCTGCAATTGAGAAGATAGAGAAAGCAGGCGGGAAAGCAGTGATACCCAGTAATTAATTTGAAAAATAATTAATTAACAATATAGAGTGTATAATAAATGGCCAGCCCAATAGTTAATATATTTAAAATCCCTGAGCTTAGAAGAAGGATTATCTTTACCTTAATTATTCTGATTATATATAGAATAGGGGCTCATATTCCAATACCCGGAATAAATGTAGAGGCTTTAAAAGCATATTTTGAACAGGCATCCAAAGGCGCTGCTGGAGGATTGCTCGATTTCTTTGATCTCTTTGCAGGAGGAGCTTTAAAACGATTTACAATATTTGCTTTAGGGATAATGCCATATATATCTGCATCAATTATTATGCAGCTTTTAAATGTAGTTATACCTGCTCTTGAAAGATTAAGTAAAGAAGGTCCAGAAGGGCACAAAAAGATAAATCAATATACAAGATATGGCACAGTTCTTTTATGCACGATCCAGTCACTTGGACTGACCTTTTGGATGAAATCGATGAGTTCTTCTAAAGGAACTGTTGTTCCAAAGGATTCTGGAATTGAATTTATAATAATTGCTGTAATTGCTATAACAACCGGCACAATGGTTCTTATGTGGTTAGGAGAGATGATTACAGAAAGAGGAATAGGAAATGGTATCTCATTATTGATTTTTGCAGGTATAGTTGTAAGGGTGCCATCGGCAATTATGGATACATTGAACAGGATAGTAACACGAAGCGATCCAATTATTGGAATTATTCTTATTGGGCTATTTCTTCTTGTTATAGCAGCTTCAATCCTTTTAACACTTGGGATTCGAAAGATCCCAGTTCAATATGGTAAAAGGATCGTTGGAAGAAGAATGGTACAGATGAAATCGCAATCAATCCCTTTAAGAGTGAATGCAGCAGGTGTAATTCCTATTATCTTTGCATCTTCTGTTATTCTATTTCCAGCACAAATAAGCAATATGATTGGCGGTAGCAGTGAATATGCTATTTTAGCAAAGATACAATACTGGTTATCCCCTGGACAAGTATTATACATGATTTTTTATGCTTTACTTATAATCTTTTTCTGCTATTTTTATACTGCTATTCAGTTTAATCCAGTTGATATTGCTGAGAATTTAAAGAAATATGGTGGTTTTATTCCAGGAATAAGGCCTGGGAAGAATACTTCAGATTACATAATGTGGTTGTTGAATAGAGTAACATTATCTGGATCAATATTCTTAGCTTTAATAGCTATTGTGCCAGATTTTATTATGAGGATTTGGCCTGAGGAAGTATCACCTGAAATGGCATATCTTTTTGGTGGTACATCGTTGTTAATTATCGTTGGTGTAGCACTTGATACATTAAAACAGATAGAATCACAGTTAATAATGCGCCATTATGATGGTTTCATTAAAAAAGGCAGGGTAAGATCTAGACATTAATTAGTAATTTATATTAAGTAGGGTTCAATTGGGAATTTATTTATATAATAACGAACAGATCAATAAAATTAAAGAAGCTTCTATTATTACTGCAAAAGTTCTTGATGAGATTGAAAAAATTATAGATATAGGTATTACTACAAAAGATATTGATGCTTTAGCAAGAAATTTAATAAAAAGTAATGGTGGGGAACCTGCTTTTCTCAATTATAAAGGTTTCCCTGCATCTGTATGCACCTCAAGAAATGAAGTAGTAGTACATGGAATTCCAAATAAAAAAGAAATTTTAAAAAGCGGAGATATAATCGGAGTTGATATGGGTGTTCTCTATAACGGGTTCTATGGAGACACTGCTAGAACATTTCAAGTGGGAAGTATAGACAACAATGCAAGCCTTTTATTAAAGGCGACTAAGGACTCTCTTTATGCTGGAATACAAAAGTGTATAGTTGGCAACAGAATTTCAGATATATCAAATGCAATTGAAACCCATGTTACAAAATATGGATATTGTCCAGTTAGAGATTATGTTGGTCATGGAATAGGACTTAATTTACATGAGGAACCTGCAATTCCAAATTATGGAGAGCCGGGAAAAGGACCAAGAATAAAAAATGGGATGGTCCTTGCTATTGAAACCATGATAAACCTAGGGACTGGAATGGTCGATCTGTACGACGACGGTTGGACAGTTGTAACACGTGATAGAAAATTATCTTGTCATTTTGAACATACTGTAGCTGTAATACAGGGTAAAGCTGAAATTTTAACTAAGGGAAATATTTTTAACTAAATTAGTGAGAGGTTATGGCAAAAGAAGAACCAATTGAAGTTGAAGGCGTTGTTACTAAACTGTTGCCAAATGCTCAGTTCAATGTGAAACTGGATAATGATCAAATTGTTTTAGCACATATATCCGGGAAGATGAGAATGCATTATATAAGAATATTGGCAGGAGACAGGGTTACAGTAGAACTATCCCCTTATGATTTAAGTAGGGGCAGGATAACATATAGATATAAATAGTATGAATAGTACATCCTGTAATTTTGAACAGAACAGCTTTGAATAATTTTCTGCTAATAATCTGAATTGAGGGCAATAATGAAAGTAAGAGTTTCAGTAAAAAAGATATGTAGTGATTGTAAAATTGTCAAAAGGCATGGTGTACTTCGTGTAATTTGTAAGAATCCACGTCATAAACAAAGACAAAAAAAGAGAACAGTTGGCTAAGAAATAATTATAAATAGAATTTAAGGATTTTAGTATGGCTAGAATTGCAGGTGTTGATTTACCTAATAGTAAGAGAATTGAAATTGCTTTGACATACATCTATGGAATAGGTCTTTCATCATCAAAGAAGATACTGATAGACACTGGTATAAATCCAGATACCAGAGTAAATGATCTAAGTGATGAGGAGATCAACGATTTAAGGAAGTCGATTGAGAATAACTATAAGATAGAGGGTGATTTAAGAACTGATATCGCAATGAATATAAAACGCCTAATGGATATAAGGTGTTATAGAGGTATTAGACATAGAAGGGGGCTTCCACTGAGAGGTCAAAATACAAAGAATAATGCAAGAACCAGAAAAGGAAACAGAAAACCATTAGTAGGCAGAAAGAAATAGCCAAGGAGGATGGATAGCAGTTGAAGCAAAGAAAAACTAGAAAAAAAGAAAAAAAGAATGTTCCTGTAGGGAAAGCATATATCCAAGCTACATATAATAATACAATCATAACAATAACCGATATGAAAGGAGACGTTTTGTCTTGGGCTTCCGCTGGTGGTGAAGGCTTTAGAGGATCAAGAAAATCAACTCCTTTTGCAGCACAAATTGCTGCAAAGGTAGCAGCTCAAAGAGCTATGGATAACACAGGATTAAGAATTATTGAGGTTTTAGTTAAGGGTCCAGGAATCGGAAGGGAAGCAGCAATCAGATCTCTTGCTCATTCTGGTCTGAATATAACCAAAATTAAGGATGTGACACGAATACCTCATAACGGATGCAGACCACCAAAACGAAGAAGGGTATAGGTAAAATAGTAATATGGCAAGAAATTTAGAAGCATCATGTAAACAGTGCAGAAGGGAAATGACACCTTTAATGCTAAAGGGTCAAAGATGCCTTACAGATAAATGTGCATTGAAGAGGAAAAAAAATCCGCCTGGACCGCCAAAGAAAAGACGAGCAAAGCCATCTGAGTATGGAATTCAGCTTCGAGAAAAACAAAAATTAAAGAATAGTTATGGTCTATTAGAGCGTCAATTTCGAAGAATATTTGAAGAAGCTTCCCGAATGAGAGGAGTAACAGGTGATAATATGCTTTCTCTTCTCGAAAGAAGACTTGATAATATTATTTATAGAACTGGTTTTGCTTCTTCACGAAAACAGGCTAGACAGTTCATAAATCACAGGCATATTGTAGTAAATAATAACATTGTAGACATACCATCATATAGAGTAGATATAAATTCAGTAATTCAAGTTAGGGAATCATTCAAAGATAATGTAATGTTAGATGATTCAATTAAATTATCTAAGGCTATAAGTTCTATTCCTGAGTGGGTTGAAGTAGATTTTGAGAAAAAGCAGACAAAAATCTTAAGATTACCTGAAAGACATGATGTAGAAGATATTTATAAAGAACGTCTTGTTGTTGAATTATATTCTAAATAGGAATAATAAGAATTAATCATTATTCCTGAAATTATTAGTTTTATGTTAATGGTTTTAATAATTGGAGAAAATAATGACCTATAAAAACCTTTTGAAGGGATTTAAAAGGCCTAATAAGATTATATTTGAAAATGAAGAGTTAAATAACGATTACGGAAAATTTATAGCAGAACCTTTTGAAAGAGGTTATGGTTTGACAATTGGGAATTCTCTTAGAAGAGTTTTACTCTCATCAATAGAGGGGGCGACAATAACTGCTATTAAGATTGAAGGTATTACTCACGAGTTCTCATCAATAGATGGTGTTTATGAAGATGTAACAAGAATAATACTTAAGCTGAAGAAATTACGATTCCGTTATGACGGTGAATTGTCAAAGGTTCTTCATATTATTAAAGAAGGTCCTGGTGAGTTGACAGGCCATGATTTTAATGTCGATTCAGATATTGAAGTTATGAATCCTGAAATTGTAATTGCTACACTTAATGATGAAGCAAAGATTGATATGGAAGTACAGGTAGAGGTCGGACGTGGTTACCTCCCAGCAGAAATTACAAAAGGTAATACAGAAGTAGTTGGTGTTATACCTATTGATGCAATTTTTACACCTGTAAAGAAAGTGAATATTAGAGTAGAGGACACAAGGGTTGGACAGAGAACAGATTATGATAAACTAATAATTGAGATATGGACAGATGGTTCAATCACTCCTGATGATGCCCTTGCTCATGCTGCAAAAATTATTAAAGATCATATGACAATATTTATCAATTTCGAGGAAGAACTGGAAGAAGAAAGTGAGATTAGTGATGAGAATATCGAGAGAAGAACAATATTATCAAAGTCGGTTGAGGAGCTTGATTTATCTGTACGATCCTATAATTTGATGAATAGCCTAGAAATTGATGTATTAGAACAACTAGTTCATAAGACTGAAGAGGAATTGAGGAAATCGAAATATTTTAGCGAAGATATTTATAAAGAAGTAAAGAATATGTTAGAAAAAAATCATTTAAGCCTCGGATTGAAGGATTAATGAGGGAGATAATAGATGAGGCATCGAAATAATATTAAACAACTTGGTAAAACAGATTCACATAGGAAAGCTATGTTTAGGAATATGGCTACATCCCTGTTTTTGAATGAAAGAGTGGTGACCACAAAACAGAAGGGGAAGGAATTAAAAAGGATTTCTGAAAAAATAATTACAAGAGCAAAAAAGAATATCGATTTAACTGATAATGAAATAGAGAAAAAACTTCATAACAAAAGAATGGTAATGAGAATTATCAAAGATAGAGACGTTGTGAAAAAATTATTCGGTGATATTGCTTTTCGATTTGTTGATAGAAATGGCGGTTATACTAGATTATATCATCTTGGAAGAAGAGCAGGAGATGCAGCAGAGATGGTATTAGTAGAACTGGTAGAGAAAAAGAAGCCAAAAGAGGATACTGAAAAAACAAAATCTGTAAAAGAAAAGATTAAAAAGAAAAAAAATAAGTAATATAGAGACTATAAATATTTGTAATAGAAATAATTCTACATTCAACTTAAGATTAGTTCCGATAGAATTATCCTTTGTATTGTCGTGTATTATTATCAGTAATCAGTTTTAATATCAATGATTATTACATATTAATGATATTTACTATTTTTTTGAATTGAATTAGGTAATTTTTTTTATAAAAATTCCAACTAGATCCCAAGGAGTAATGTTGTAAACAGATTTTCATTCTACAAATATATATTTGGATTCTATAATCATATTTGTTTAAAGCAAATTAATTAACATTCTTAAATCTCCAAATAGTAATACATTTCTTATCTTATATTGCTTCTAATCTCAGATCAATCATTGATTATTTATGAACTCCCCTAACTATAAAAAATAATGAGTAAATAGATATATTAGAAATTAGGTAACTACTCAGCTATCTCTTAACAGCTTGAATATTTTAAATATATTGAGCAGTCACGAAATTAGTTTTTATATTTGATAATAACTTCGATTATAAATTCTTCCCAATATCGATTTATAGTAGATCGGTAAAAAATAGATTTAAACTATATTAATTATTGTTATAAAAAGCTAAAAAGATTATTGATTATTTTGTAAAGATATAATAATGTGCAACAAATGACATTTTATAGATTTGTTGCCTAGGATTATAATGTAATGAATAATTTAAGAATGAATAGCAATAATCGAATAAAAAAAATTTCTTTCAGACAAAAAAAAGCAACTACTTGCCCAATATGTTCACATGAATTTCATAGAGAGGAGATGTTAACAGGAGGAGGACGATTAATCGCTGGCAATATTACTGATGAGTTACGGAGATTATATGAAAAGAATGAGAAGTATGGTAAAGTCTATCCTCTATCATATTTAGTATCTGTATGTCCAAACTGTCTGTATGCTTCGTATCCCAAAGATTTCGACAAAATAACTACCGATGATATTGAATCTCTACGGAATTCCTCCCAAACAAGATTAGAATCGATAAATAAATATTTTAATAATATCGATTTTGATAAAAATAGAGATCTGCAACTAGGAGCAGCCTCCTATCTTCTTGCTGTAGAATGTTATAGTGATAGAAATAAAAATGTCGCTCCGACTTTTAAGATTGCTATCTCATCTATTAGGGCCGCATGGCTTTTGGGAGATCTTTATGAGGAAACAAATAATATACTATATAAAAAAATATCAGATTTTTTTTATAGAAAAGCATATAAATCATACCATCTATCATTAAAGTTGGTTCAGACCGGTGGTGAGTTAATGGAAGATGTTGGAAATCTTGGACCTGATTATGACAAAAATTGGGGATATGATGGAATTATGTATATGTGTGCTATCCTTACAGTTAAAATTGGTTCTAAGGAAATAGATCTTAAAAAACGAATAAATAATTTTGAAGTGACTAAGAGATATTTAAGCAGGCTTTTCGGAGATGGCAAATCATCAAAAGCTAGACCCGGAGCTATTGTAGAAATGATACGAGAACTTTATCAAACGATAAATGAGATGCTCGATAAATGGTATCAGGAACTGGTGGAAATAGAAGAAACAAATTAGCGCTGTTAATCCAGTATGATGGTACGAATTTCAATGGATGGCAGATCCAGAAGAGTGGAAGAACTGTTCAAGCTGAAATAGAAAGAGCATTGCAGGTATATACAAAGGAGAGTATATCTGTTTTCTCTTCAGGGCGGACCGATGCTGGTGTTCATGCACTTGGCCAGGTTGTTCATTGTGAAGTCAGTTGTGACCTGGATATTAAAAGGCTTTGTTCTGGTCTAAACGGCATACTTCCCAGGGATATATCTGTTAAAAATATCTATAAGGTAAAATATGATTTTCATGCAAGATATAGCGCAACTAGTAGAGAGTATATTTATCTAGTATATAATCATAAACAAAGGAATCCATTAATGGATCATAGAGCCATGTGGGTTAACTTTGAACTTGATTTTTCATTTTTAAAAGAAACAGTACAATATATTATAGGCGAGAAAGATTTTGCTTCGTTCTGTAAGAAGAGATCAGCAGAAATAAATACATTTCGAAGGATAGAGAAAATTGATATATATAAGCATTCCAACATGTTGATCTTTAAATTTGTTGGTAATGCATTTCTACATAATATGATTCGGATAATTATTGGGACAATCATTGAAATGAATAGATGTGGGAATGAGCCAAATTATATTACTCATATAATTGAAAAAAAAGATAGGTATTACAGTGGCATAACAGCTCCCTCCTGCGGATTATATTTGTATAAGATTGAGTATAAACCGCCTTTATCCTCTATGGAATCAGCATTTTGAATAATCTCCATATATATCCAGATAACATATGTTAACTATCTAATTTCTATAAATAAATTTATTGACAAATATTTTTGTTAGTTAATATTACCTGAAAACAGACATTAGGATTTATATGAAAAGTTTGAAATTTATAATAATATTCTTAATACTCCTTATAACAACAACGCTATTCCCTAGAACAAAAAGAGGCGTTGATTATTTCTTAAAACCACAGGTAGGATTGTGGTTCGGGCCGATTACACCAATCTACACAACAGCAGATGATGTAGATACAAACCTTGGTGGAGGTTTATTCTTTAGATATAATGTCCCATTCAGGTCATTAAAAATTGGTGTTGATGGATCCTATCAATTCTTTAAATCCAGGGGTGTTAATACTCTTTCGTTATGGCCAATCTATGGAAATTTATTATATAGATTGCCATCTTTTCAAAGATTTCCTGTTAGGCTTCAATTAAAAGCTGGGGGGGGAATGAGTTATGTTAAAATTAGACCAGACAGGGTGCATCAATGGGATCCCTTGGGGATGCTCGGTATTGAAGGCTCTTTCCCAGCAGGAAGGGTGTTAAATATTGGATTACGCATCGATTATCTGTTAATATTTGAAAGACATATAAGCGGTTCAAAAAAGAATGGGCATATTATAAATACAGGAATTACTCTCTATTTCAATCTATAGATTATGAAAGCATATAATATAATAGTAAAACACTTAGCATTAGTGATCGTACTGGGTTTAAGTCTTATAATCCTTAGTTGCGGGAAAGAACCTCTTTTTGATGAGCTTGCTGCTAATCGGATAAAGGTAGT
>JAXHTB010000101.1:0-11271 GCA_034190185.1 Spirochaetota bacterium
AATTTATCAATAAAAAGATATAGAGTTATAGATTTTTATTTTTAATAGGAGAAAGTAATAACTAAAGCTTTAGAAAATTATTGACTGTATTTAAGTTGACATCATCTAATTGGTATCATATTTTATCTTGTCTTAATTAGTATCATTTTTATTTTTGGTTATTGATATGAATTACTATATTATCACAGTTTTTTTGTAATTAAAGAATATAGTTTAGATTATTTAGAACTGAATTTATAAAAGAAAATATAGGTCAATATTTTTTGCATTTAATGAACTATAAGTCATGAAGTACCTTGGATATATATATGAAATTTGATATTGCAATTATTAAATCATCAACCCAGAATTCTAATAACTTCCGAAAGATTTGCGGCTTATACCCACTTGAGAGAAATATTTTAATTTTAGCTAGATATGGCGTTAAAAAGATATACCTTGATATTACTAATGAGGAATTAACTTTCTATAATCAAACTATTAAAAGGCATTTAAAAAAATTTAGCAATACAGAGATAATTGAAAATTCTGAAAAGAGACCTAGATCTGAATATCTGGAAATTCATGCAAATCTATTTACTCAGTTTGGATATTTTAATAATTTTGATGAATATTTTCAAAAAAAAGGCAATAAAATTGTTCCTGTTCTTAATAATGACCAGTTTCAATTAGAAAAAAACTCCGATTTTACCAATGCAAAATATTTAGTAATAAATGATATAGTTGATAACACCGGAAGTTTTATTGCAAAGAAAATCAATAAACGTATTTCTATTCCAATAAGTCTTCAGATTGTAAAAACCAGAATTCATCCAAATATACTTACCGCTTTTAATATGTTGATAGGAATAATTAGCTCTGTTTTACTGCTTTATAATAATTATTTAAATATTGCGCTTGGTGGATTTTTATTCCAACTTGCATCTGTAATTGATGGAGTTGACGGTGAAGTAGCGAAATTTACCTTTAGAGAATCAAAAGTCGGGGGGTGGCTTGACACTATAACTGATAATCTTACCCTATTTTTATTTCTTTCAGCAGTTTCATACCTATGTATGATCAATTATAGTGGATTGTTAACTTTAATTCTAATTATTGCAATGTTTATGAGCCTAGTAGTAATGTTGTTTATTATGTTTAATTTTTTGAGGAGATATAGCAGTTCAGAGTCGCTTACTGCATATGATAAAGAGTTTCTTCAAAGACTTCCTAAAAATGATATATTAGTTAAATTTATTCTTTTAATGAAATTCTTTATAAAGAAAGAGTTCTATGCTATGTTATTCTTTCTGATCACTCTTACTGGTCAAGTATATATTATTGTCTTTTTAACAGCAATTACTATTTTTACGGGCATGATCATTCTGATTATTTTACAGATAAAATATTCATCAAAATTAATTAAATCAGATTGAGAAAAATCAGAATATTATTATCAACTCTTTTGCATATTATCCAGTAGCAAATCTATCTCATCCTGGTCCAGCCATTCATCTATATGCTTTGGATCTTGTTCAGTTGAAATATAGAACATTTGAAGAGCCATTATCAACTCTTCCTTGGATACTGCACCTAATGTTACTAATATTTCTCCAAGTAATCTATGAGGATTATCCTTTTGAAGTTCAAGGGCTTCATTAAGATGTTCTTTGGTTATTATATCATTATCAAGCATAAAATCTCCTGCTTGAATTCCAACATTATTTTCATTATCCATATGATGATCTCCATTAGAGATAAAGTTCATAATTTAAGTAAATCAATAGTTTAGTGGGATAGAAAAAAACATGTTGAACTAACTATTACTTTATGAATTGAGCTATCTGCAAAATTCATTACTTAATAACAATAGCTAATATTCCCTTATACTGGAATTTTTTGAAGGGATAAAATCAATGTGATAACTTAAATTATAATAGATTGTTTGTAATAATATTAATTCATAATTTAAATTTAGTCAAGTTAAAAATCATTGTAATAAATTTTCGATCTGATGAAAAGAATAACAAACACTTATTATCCTTATTCATCTTCAGGAAAAATCATCTTATCATTTATTATTAGTTGAAAATCTAATTTAGCGCTAAAATTAACCATCCATGGATGATTTTGGTGCTAAATAAAGTCAATTTTGAAAAATCACATTCGTGTAATTTCTCAAAATTCCGACGCGATAAGATATAGAGATAATATTAAATATCTATCTTCCTATCTCTATTATCCCCCTTATCTCCTTCCCTGACATATTTTTTATCTTAAAACTGTACAATAACGAAATAATGCCAATTCCTATACTATAAATTTAATTCTGAATTTCATGTAATCCAATGGGATTTGTAATTATATTTTCTTTTTGTAACCACAAAATGCCGTCCATCTTAATTATTGTGTTCTTTATAGAATTAGTTATATCGATGAATTTATTTAATCGGTCCTTTTGAAGAAGGTTATTCATTGATATTTTTTCATCTGTTAAGGAATAACACAAGCTGTTTAACGACTCCTGTGAAAATCGAGCCATATTCTCGTACATAGCAGATTCGTTTAACATACCTAAGAGGGGGAAGAATTCTTTTTTAAATAATATATCTATTAGATAACTATAAAGTTCATCAGATGAAAGAACGAATTTAGCAATGCGATTAAGCCCGGATAATAGTTCATGTATGAATAGTCCATCATTAGTATCTTTATAAGGTATTACAGGAAACATCTTTATTTCAGAAGATTTATAGGATTTTTTTATAAATTCATTGATATCAAAATCCTCTGTACCAAGGTTTATTAGCGCTAATTGTATGTTTGTTTCTTTTGCGTAATTAAGTAGATCATCAATAGTTTTTGTGAATATAGGGAGGTATCCAAATCTGGTTACAATTGATCTTATAATATTTATTCTAGGTTTATGGTCATCAAGAATAAGAATTTTCCCGTAGTTGGATCGGTTATCTTTATCGATAATATCAACATAATTAATTAATCGTTTAATATCCTTATACACAATAAGATCAGCTATTCCATGCATTATAAGAAAAGATTTTATATTGTCTGTTGGTTTAGAAGTGAGGATAACAATATTTGCTGACATTCGGTTTAACAGCTTTTGATATGTATTTAATCTGTCAGTATCTTCATTAGTAATTTCGATAACAAAATATCCTTTAAAGGAGCTATTTGCATATCTTGAAATTGTGTGGACAGATGCTGGATGTTCAATTTCTTGCACAATATAACCAGCATCAGAGAACTCATTTCTAAATATATGATTTTTTTCAGTAAATAATAAAATTTTTTTCATAATAAATTTAAGTGTTATTGTTACTTAATGTTAAATCCTGCGAAGTAATAAAATTTTTGTAAGCTTAAACTGTTTTCAGAAATTAAATAGTGTGTTTTTTATTCACGGATTAACACGGATGAAACACTGATTTTTTTGAAAAATTATAGTATTATTTTTCATACAGTCAAGCCGCACGAACAGTCTGTGACAATTTGAACTTACAAATTTTTTATGAAAATCGGGATCAATATTTTTCAGAAGCAATATTCTCAGCAGTTAAAAGATAGATAAATATACACTCCATGCATGTGATGATTAATCTCATTAAAATAAATCCATAGTCAAATAAGGTTACTATGGACTGATTTATTACAGCATTCACAAAATAAGGAATAGAATATGCCACATGTATATCCATTATATATAATTGCACCTTTCTGCTGATACCCTTTAAAAAATATATCCTCACTATATGAATTGATAGTAATATTGTCAACATTATCCCGATAATCACCGACACTAACTTGCTGTATATTAGCAGTGTAAACATAATGTAGATAATCTCAAAGAAATATAAAAGATTAAAATATGAAACAAACATATTAGTTTTTATTTTTTTAATTTTGCTATTTTTTTTCAAGTATTTCATATTATACTTTTTTCATCAAAAGTATCACATTACTATGTTAGAATACAAGCTCGTTAAGATTAGCACCTTCGGAACTTTTGTATTCAAGGAGTAATGTGAAAAAACTGTTTTCACTCTTCTTTATCATTTCCTCTTTATATCTTGATCCCCTTCTTATTACTGCGAAGCTGGGATTGTATTATATATATTTCTTTCAAAAATCGGTTTGATTTCCGATATCTTATTATAGAAGAAAAAATTAACTTCTAAAAAAGCGCCAAAATTCCTCCCAACAGAGGGAATTGCAGCACTTCCATTGCTGTTTATTGAGATTTTAAGAAAAAATAAAAAAAAATAGAATTATTGTTGCTTCAGTCAGTGTTTTTAGTACATATTTATAGATACCTGCGTTGTGCGTGATAGGTATACAATATTTTTGAACCAATACCAATAAGGACGGGATCTCAAATATAGTAGTGGAAATCAAGCTTCTACATTCGAAGAAGATAGAAGCTTCTATGAGGGAACCCACCTATAATAAAGAAGCTTCAAAAATAGTACCTACACGGCAACAGCGGGTATTATAATCAAAAAGAATAAATTATTACAACAGAATTTCAATAAATAAAGGTTATGGAGAAAAATAATCAACATTCAACATACCAAAAATATAGAGAATTTTGGCAAAATAATCTTCAAGGGATTGAAGAGATAACTAAAACTTTAGAGAAACATCTCCTTAGATTAGAAAAACAATATTCAGATTTCGATTCTGTTTATAATGATATTATCTATCAAATAGATGTTTTATCTTCACTTTTTTCAAGTTATAATACGATAAAGGGAAATGAGTATGTTTTTAAATTGAAATCTATGCTAAAGGATTATAAAAAAAGATATACTCATGAAGGGATCGATTTTAATGCCCTATATTATATACACTCCAAAATATTGGAATTAGTTCAGATAAGCATGGAAGAATTCCCAAAACTAGAACATTCAATTCAATTTAATCATAAAAAGGAAGTAAATGAAAGCAACAGACAATCTATAAATGATAATATGCCTTTCAGGTGGATTACTTTCTTTAGAAATGGATCATGGTTTATTATTCCTTTTGAAGAATTATATGCAATAGAGTATAGGAAAGCAGAAATGTTTTCCAGTTATGAGTCAGATAATACATTTATTAAGATCAATAACAGACTTCTGCAGGTTAAGGATTTTTTCACCAAATCCAGCTTTATTGATCAAGGTCATCCGAATTACTATATAATTGTAAAAAATAAAAATAATAAGATAAAATGTTTTGCAGCAAATAAAATTGGGAAAAAGATCTTTGCAAATAAAGATATTGTAATAACTTCATTAAAACCTTTCAGGAAAAAATATAAGATATCATCTGGCTGCATAAGGATATTCGGGAAAAGTCATATCTATCTTTCAATGGATTGTATGATTTAATACTCAATGTCATCATCTTTGCCAATATAATAAAGAGAACTAATCTCTTCATGAGATATCTTGCCTTCTAAAATGACATTTAAATTGTTTTGTGTAATATCAATATAAGTGCATAAAGGATGCATCCCACAAAGGTCTTCAATTATCACTATTAAATCAACAGAATTTTTATAAGACTCAATTATATCATTTTTCTTGCAGCTATATGTACCTGATTTATTAACAGCATCAGACAATAATAACGGTTTTCCAGCATCTTCAATTATATCTACAAAGAATTTGGGTCTTGGAAATCGAACAGTAATCAATTGTTCACCATGACTTTCACTGCATCTTTGTAGAATAACAGATACCTTGCCTGGCCATATCCTATTCAGGAAATCATAATCAAATTTATTGATTTCAGCAATCTGATTAAGCATTCTAAATGAAGAAATTACTCTTACAAGATTTGTGTCGGTACTGTTTGTAAGCTCTAATATACTTCTTTTAGCTTGAGTAGTATCCAACCCAACCAATCCGTATATACTATCAGTTGGCATTACTACTATACCACCACTTACTATTACATCACTTATCTTATCAACAAACTTATTGTCAATTGAACCATCTCTATATAGTCCTTTAATAACAATTATTTCAGCTTCCTTTATTTGCATTTTTACAAAATCCCTCATCACATCTTACCTTTTGGTTAAGCAATCTATAGGTTAAAAGACCAGCTATGTTATCCTTACATAATCTGAAATGGCAAAAATGCATATGAAGACATTTTAGTGTTTTTTTATCCCTAATACCACCAATGCCTGTATTAAAAAGACCTATTCGTTTCTGCCAAAAAGTGGTTCCAACAAGATCATTAAAAATTATACTTCTTAAAAAATAGAAATTTGCGTGTGCTTTATTCATACTTAAAGTCATTTTACTCTCAGATTGAATTAGGTTTGAAATTGTTCTAATTAATCCTTTTGATTCCAGTTTATGAATTTTATCGTTCAAATATGGGCATGTTAACCACATTAAATTTGATATTGCTTCATAATTTATTTCGATTTTTCCATTTATCTCTAACTCAGGGTTTAAGAGCATTATAACTGGAAATCCAAATTCGCACCTTTCAATAACACCGCCAATGTTTATTCTTTTTCTATCTAACTGCCATTGAATTAAGGCTTTATCACTCTCGTTATATTGTTCAAATAGATTATTATTATATGATGATTTAAAACATTCTTTATTAATTTTTAATATGTTAAATCTCCTAATATTAGTCTTATTTTACTTATTTGGTTGTATGCTATAATTAAATTATTTTCATAATTATATATTTTAGAAATTCTCTTCTTTTTGCTTATTCCTTTTGATAAAGAAAAATATAATTACCATTACAGATATTACAACCCAGAAAATTCTAAGATGTTCTACATCGATTGCAAAGCCTTCTTTTTTTTTCGTTGTTCTAACAGCTATATTAGTCTTACTCCTGGTATCCTTGATGAATAAAAGTTTGTCGCCATTTTCTATATATCCTGCCTTTACTGCTTCTTCCTTGATCAATTCTTCATTTTTATATCTTTCATACAGGTCTTTAAGTTCTTTATTTTCTTCTTCCAATACAGAAATCTGCTTTAATATCTGCTTTTTCTCTTTGATCAGGTTTTTCCTTTGGAGCCACCCACTATCACCTAAAATAAAGCAATACACTCCAAATAGGATATATATAATCAGAAATAGTGAGAATCCCCTTTTATGATTTGTCAATGCTGTAGAAAACCTCCTTACCTGAGAATTTAGCCATTATATCGAGTTCTTCTTCTATTCTTAGAAGCTGATTATATTTTGCAATTCTATCGGTTCTGGAAGCTGATCCTGTTTTAATTTGTCCAGTATTCATGGCAACTACAAGGTGCGATATGGTAGTATCTTCGGTTTCTCCAGATCTATGTGAAACCATTGCAGTATATCCGGCCCTTTTGGCCATCTCTATAGTTTCAATTGTCTCTGTTAATGTCCCAATTTGATTAAGTTTAATCAGGATCGAGTTTGCCACTTTTTCATCAATCCCTCTTTTCAGTCTTTTAATATTTGTAACAAAGAGATCATCACCTACTATCTGAATTTTATTTCTACACTTTTCAGTTAATAAACGCCATCCATCCCAGTCGTCCTCAGCCATGCCGTCTTCTATAGATATTATAGGATACTTATTTATCCAGTCAATGTAGAACTCAACCATCTCCTCAGATGTCTTTTCGGGCTTCTTTTCTGCTTTTAAAATATATTTCCCATCCTTAAAGAATTCACTTGATGCAGGGTCTAATGCTATAAAAATATCATCGCCAGGTTTAAGCCCAGTGTTATCTATAGCTTCAAGTATAACTTCAATCGCTTCTTCATTTGATCTCAAGTCAGGGGCAAATCCTCCTTCATCTCCGACTGCTGTATTTAGTCCCTTACTCTGTAAAACCTTTTTTAATGAATGAAAGGTCTCAGCTCCCATTCTCAATGCCTCTTTAAAGCTGTCTGCACCAACAGGAGCTATCATAAATTCTTGAATATCAACATTATTATCAGCATGCTCGCCTCCATTTAGTATATTCATCATCGGAACCGGTAGTTCGCAGGCTCCTGCTCCTCCAATATACCTGTATAATGGCATCTCAAAAGCTGCTGATGCTGCATGCGCGCAGGCTAAAGAAACTCCAAGAATTGCATTTGCACCAAGTTTAGATTTATTCTGGGTTCCATCAAGATCAATTAGCGTTTTATCTATTTCTACTTGATTCATGGCATCCATCTCAATAATGGCTCCAAATATGATTTCGTTTACATTTTCAACTGCTTTAAGGACACCTTTCCCACCATATCTATTTTTATCTCCGTCTCTAAGTTCAACAGCTTCATGCTCTCCTGTTGAAGCTCCTGAGGGTACTGAAGCTCTCCCAACTACTCCAGATGAAAGTTCCACCTCCACCTCTACTGTAGGATTTCCTCTTGAATCAATAATCTCTCTTGCATGTACATCTGTTATTATTGTCATGTTATTGCTCCAATAATAAATAATTTTTAAAACATTTTACAATAAACCTTGAATATATAAAATAAGCCCTCCATGGCTCATTTTGCACTTAGTTGAATATTTCCGTAAATTACGTCCATGTAATTTATCGAAATTCTGTTGCGGTAAAAATATATATATTATTATTTACTGGATAATATAATCTAACTAAGGATTAAATATTTAGATTTTATTTAAGTATCCATTAGATAAAATATTATACAGAGGATTGATCTCCTCTATTGTTGCAATTGTCTCAAAAACCTGAAATAATATCAAGCAAATTTGTATTCACTATTTGGTAAATTCTTATAAAAAATAGAAGTAGAAGAGCTGAAGTATGTGCCTTTGCCGGGGATCAGTTGTCATCTTTTTAGAAATAATATTTATTATTGTGTCAGGAATTGGGATATTTTATTTATAAAAACACTAACTAGCATAGAATTTTAAGGTTTTTGCTACTTTAGCTTTTCTCATGAATACTTTAATTGACAATTTGAAAATATATAATAGAAATTATATTGTTTTCTAAACTATCAAAGATATAATTAAATTTATTAATGATAATTAACGAGACACAGAGGTGATTTATGAATAAAAAAAGTAAATTTACACAGGAAACTCTAGATAAGATTAACAAAGGGGAGAAATCTGAGAGTACAGTAAAGAAGAGAAGATTATCGAGAATTGTTCTTTTTATTGACATTATCATTATTGTTTTAATAGTTGTATTTGTTACCAGGAAGGATGATGATATTAAATATTATTCCAGCAGTCTTTCTTTAAATCATCTCGAGTATAGATTCTCAATTGTTAGAGAGAAGGAATCGAGGAATTATTTGTTTTCACTAAGTATTAAATCTAACTCAACAACTGAAAGTAAATTCATATATGAAAAATCGATTGCTCAATTAACTATCCATTATAATGAAGATATAATTTATAGTAGTACAATAGGCAATAATGTAACCAGCATTGACTTATTGCCTGGTGAGCTGAAAAGATTTGTTATAGATATAACTGCTGATAATTTTAACAACTATGCAAAAGAACATACTGAACACCTTATTCACGAAAAAAGATCGCTGTGGGAATCCGAAAAAAAGTATCTTCCTTTATCAATTATCATAAAACTAAATACAAGGGAAGCTGTTTCAACTACATTAAGTTTTAATCACGAGGTTGAATAGCGATGAATATTAGGCCATCATGGGATGCTTACTTTATGAAGATTGCAGAAGACGTATCATCAAGGGCGACTTGCATCAGAAGAAGCGTTGGAGCTGTTATTGTTAAGGATAAAAGGATACTCGCTACAGGATATAATGGTGTGCCGTCTTCCATAAGCCATTGTACAGAAGAGACATGTCTTAGAACAAAATTAAATATTCTATCAGGTGAGAGGCACGAACTTTGCCGGGGGCTTCATGCTGAGCAGAATGCCATTATCCAGGCAGCTCTTCATGGTGTTTCAATTGCTAACGCTAATATATATATCACTCATCAACCATGTTCAATTTGTACAAAGATGCTGATAAATAGCGGCATAAAAAAATATATCTTTCGCGATCCTTATGATGATCCTCTTGCAATGGAGATGATTAAAGAGGCAGGAATAGAAATAGAGATATTTATTCAATAAAGATCTATTCTAATATTATAATTATATATATATTAAACCAAAAAAAAATTGTGATTCAGCGTATCTGAATTATAATCGATTTTTCAATCTTTATTTTTTTGCTAAATGCCATGCCATGAGATTACTCCTTCATCTCTGACGCTTCTAAACCCATACACCGGATTTTCCTTATCAGGATATCCAAGCGCTATGCCGATTACAATATTTTTATCCTCTGATATATTCAGATGCTTACGAACAACATCGGGATAATTTGCAACTGCGCCTAAAATACAGGTTCCAACTCCATTTTCATAAGCTGTTAGACAGATATTGTTTGTTAAAGCGCCCAGATCAAATACTCCATAGTATGGGTTTATCGCTTTGTCCATGTAAATATAAACAGCATGAGGAGCATAGAAGAATCTGAACATATTCAGATAGTGTTCCATGCGCGCTTCCTTATCCTCACGTTGTATCTTCATAACTTCGAATAAAGACCTTCCAACATCAACATATCTCTTTTTATATTTATATGGCCAGTTTTCAGGCATTTCCAGATCAGGATTGGGCGATGTACCTGACATGAATTCCTGCACAAATTCATCACCAATTTTTTTTACAAGATCCGGTCCTAAAACTGCAATCTCCCAAGGTTGAGTATTCCCCCAGCTTGGAGCCCTGAGGGCGTTTTTTATTATCGATTCTAACACATCACAATTTACAATATCAGAACGGAATTTTCTTATACTCTTTCGTCCTGAAATAACGTCCATAAATTCCATTATTATCTCCTTATTTAATTCATTACATTTTTCAGTTAATTATTTATGAGGAATTATTAAAAAAGATATTCACTTTTGCAGTAAAGGATCTATATATGTGTAAAGAGCCTTCCCTTTCTATTATTTGTTGCAGTAAAATAGCATTGAGAAATCAATCAATAATACGACACTGTATTAATGTACTTAAAATAATATTGACTTATCCTTAATGATAATAAATCATATATCAAAAAATTACTAATAACTATCATATCCATATAGCGAAGTAAACAAAAAAATAATAAATTGAGAGGTTTTATGAAGCTTTACAAAATTGATGAGATTGGTGAAAATATTTTGGATATTCTATGTAAAGATGCAAACGCAAAACCAGAGGATATTGCCAAGCAACTGAATATTTCTGAAAGTTCAGCAAAAAATCGCATTAAAAAATAT
>JAXHTB010000102.1:0-11143 GCA_034190185.1 Spirochaetota bacterium
ATATTAAATATCCACCTAATCCTGTACAGCCAGAAATTATGAATAATAACTTCATTGTGGTTGTTATGGTTGAAAAATGTGTGATATCTATAAATATCTTAAATCCTATCAGCCACCATATTATCATACCTGGATTTGTAATAGCTATAGTAAATCCTGTTAAATAGGATAATCTTTTTTTGTACACAAGATGACTATCCATCTTATGAGTGCCCTGTCTGTATTCCTTTAATGAACGATAGAATAGGAAAGATATTACTAAAATCCCGCAAACATATGTTCCAATTTGGAATTGTCTGTTGAGGAGAAAGCCTCCCAAACTAAAAAGGGTTAAAATCCCATATATAAAGTCTGAGGTGACTGAACCAAATGCCATAGCAATTGCAGGTGTAAGATGTCCATTTATTGCCTTCTTAACAACCTCAAGCTGAACAGCACCTACTGGTATAGCGGATAATAAACCTAAAACTAATCCTGAACCAATAATAATACTAAACTGTACATATAAATCCAATTCCATTTTTTTATAGATCAATAATATAATAGTTTTAAGATAGATAAGTATAAAGATTCATACTTTTATCAATTATCAAAAGAATTTATTCATAGCATTTTGCTTAAAATAAATCTTCTTAGGGCCAAGGCTCCCATTTGTCCCAATTCTCTAGATACTTTCCAAAAACAGACTCCCTTTCCTTATCTTTTAATAAGAAATGTTTTGCTTTTTCCACAATTTCCTGCTCTCTGGTAATAGATAGCTCACCGAGCATTACCCTCGTCCTTAAGAATATAAAGTAAGTATCAAGAACATCGTGAATACAATAGTTGTTTATCTCGGTTAATTGTCCTTCCAGGAACATATCGTAAACATCATCACCTTTTGCGCTCATCTTGCCAGGTCTTCCAATAAGTTTAGCAAGAAGATTTAGTCCACCGTTCATCCTTATTGCATTAAAATTTGAAAGCCAATCCTGTAGATCTATATGCTTTGTTCCAAATCTGTAACGGGATCCAAATTTATCTCTTAGATGCTTTTGTGCTGTAATTCCATATCTATAGGCCATAAGTTCTAGAAGTGGCATGTCGAAACCACGGCCATTGAAGGTAACAAGGGATAGATCTTTATATGATTTTTCAAAATACTCCCAGAATAACCTAACCATCTCTTTCGTTCTGAATTCTGGTTCATCAAGTAATTCAATATCAATCAGATTAAAATCTTCTGCAACTGTTGCTATACAGATAGAAATTGGATATTGAAATGTTACCGGTATAAAGAAGGTAGCTCCGCCCGAATTCGTTAATATTTCTTCCTGAAATTTTCTTACAGCATCTAGTTCATTAATATCTAGATCGGGATATTTTACCATTTTAATTAGTTTAGAGTCAGGAATTGATTCAATATCAAAAACAATATATTTTACTTTTTCTTTGTCCAAGAATTTCAACCTTCCATTATCATTTTATACTGTTATTTTCATTCATTAATATGATGTTGTACTTATTTTCTATTCTTCATATTAAATCACCTTATCCCTTATTTTACACTAATTTGCGGGTAGGTGTCAGCCTACTGAGATACATTCTAAACAGCCAACGAAAATCTTGTTATTCTGTTAAAGTTCATTTCAATATAGTATCTTTTTAAATCTGCGTTCATCTGTAGCATAAAATCATAGTTAATCAGCATCTTAAGTATATAAGCTTAAAGTAATAATTATTAGAGATCAATATGCGATTATTGTTAGTTAATAATTTATATTTTATTTTACTGGAAAAGGTCAGGGTGGAAATTAGTCTTGTTTTAGAATAATTATAACAAATAATTTGGCAATATAGTTACATCAAGTAATAAATACCAAAAGAGCAGAAAGCTCTGAAAAATACTTTCTGCTCTTTGTAATCTTCATAACAATTATAATCAATTAGTTATCTTTGAATAACTTAAGGCTAACATAATCATAATTAAAGTAAGTAACATAGTATAGTAAAATTCAAGATTGCATAAAATTTGATTTTTTAGTAATTATTCTCTAGCCTTTTCTTCCATTTTTTTAATATAATCTTTTATAAAGGGATCGGATTCCATCTCTTTAGCTTTTTTTAATGCATCTAAAGATTTAGTTGAGCCAATTCTATGAATAGCAAGAAGAACTGAGTATCTTACATTCGCATTTTGATCATTTAGAAGGGCTTCATTTAAGTATTCAATAGTAGATTCTTCACCGATCTTTCCAAGTGCAATAGCTGCAAAAACTCTTACCTTTATCCTCTTTCCATTTTTCAACAATTGCGTTAATTTGGGGATAGCGCTCTTTTCTTGGTTCTGACCTATCCAGTCTGCGGCTTTAATCACTATATCTTCATTCTCACTGGAAAGATCTGCAATATATTCTTTCGATGATTTTGCTTTTTCCTTCTCTTTGGGAGTCTCTTTTTTCCCTTCCTCAGCGAATATCACTGAAACTAATAGAAAAATTGAAGTAATTGAAATCAAAATTCTTCTCATTTTCTCCTCCAGGTATACTATTTTTTATTATATACTTAGAATTATTAAATAATGTTATATTTGCATAATAGTATATTTATGTCAAATTATTTTTATCTATCCTTTTAAACATTTCTAATATACTAAAAAAAAGTATATTCAGTAACCTTAATGCCCCTATAGCTATGCTGTAATATTATTTAAATATTATTTGACATACTTTGCATCAATATTCATATTATAAGAACTGGGACTATATAGTTACTAAGTGGAAGATATAAGTTTGAATATTTTGAGACTGAAATGATCAAATTAAAGAATGGTTTTGAAGTGGATTATAACGAAGATTTTGATATATTTTTCAAGAATCTAATAGAATCAATTATTTATGAGTCGCAGAAGGGTATTGTTAAGCTCCGTAAAGAAGAGAAGGACAAAACTACGAATGAACTTCTTATTCAGGAGATAATGGATAACAGTATCTTTGTATCTCACCAAATTATTGAAATGTCAAAGGTTAATGAAAAACTATCAAAATTTATAGTTGCAGGATCTATATTTAATTGCATATTACTCTCATTTAATAATTTTAAAATAGATATTACAGATGAAAAAGATAAGGATATGATACATTAGTTACCACAAAAAATACTTAAATATCTTCTATCGCAATTGCAAATTTCCCCATAGCTGAAGAAAAATAAAGGGTATTCATATCATGTGAAGATAAAACTGTTGATTTTATTGGCCCAGATATATCAATATCTTCCTTATTATCCTTTAGGGCGTATCCTAATATCATTGATGCCATTTCCCCTAAGATGTCATATGATACATCTTCCCACTGTTCTTTTTCACGATCACCAAACAGCCTGTTTTTAACAGATCTTAAAGTACTTTTTTCCATAAAAAATGAAAGTCTTTTATTGCCGTCAACATTCAATGTAAGGTCAACTCCTAAAAGGTCTTCCTTAATATTTTTTTTCTTTATTCCTAGATATAACCTGCTTCCAAAAAAAAGTTTGAAAATTTTTCTAGCTGCTTTTTCGATATCTTTTTGTAAATTATTCATATTTTTTCTCACATGCTATTGTCAGTATTTTTTTCGGAAATATGATAAACATGAATATGCGCTTACCCTATTATAATTTTAAGATCGGTATAATGTAAAAAATGATAAAGTGAATGGAATCAATAAAAACATGAATTGAGCTAAAAATTGAGAAATTAGATAATTCACTATAATCAAAACTTTACATGAATGAGTGGGGCTCGGGGGGATTGATCAAATTATATAGATCCTTTATCAAGAGTAATGGCACAATATACATGTTGAATAGAACCATAGTATCAAAAGCGTTTTTTATCGTTCTTGAATGCAATATTGAATAATTATTTCTTGACAAATTTTATATTTTCATAATTTATTTTTTGTAATAATAATCCTAATAATAGCATCCATCATTAAAAATTATAATATTAAAAGGAGAGTAAGATGATAAGAAAAAGTTGGTTAGTTTTTCTGTCAATGTTTCTTGTTTTAGCATTTTTTGGTTGTGGTAAAGAGCCGATAAAGATTGGCTTTGTCGGGCCTTTAACTGGTGACTATGCAAATTATGGGAAGCTTATGACCCAAGCTGTAAAGATCGCTATTGAGGAAAAGAACAATGCAGGTGGGATAGATGGCAATATGATAAAACTAATTGCAGAGGATTCTGAGGGAAAGGTTGATAAAGGCAATTCTGCAATTGAAAAACTAGCGAGTATTGATAAAATATACGGTCTAGTTGGCGCAGTATTCAGCGGTACATCTTTAGCTATAGCTCCAAAATGTGAAAGAGAAAAGATAGTTATGATTTCACCATCAGCAACTCATAAAGCGCTAACAGGTAAAGGAAAATATATTTTTAGAAATGTATTAAGCGACGAATTGCAGGCTATTGTATTTGCACAATATGTTTATAATGTAATGAAGGTAAAGAACGTCGCAATTTTGTATTTAAAGAACGATTATAGCCAGGGACTTGCAGGTGATTTTTCAAAGGAGTTTAAGAGATTAGGGGGAAGAATAACAATTACAGAATCAGGTTTACAGGGTGATAAGGATTTTAAAACACAGTTAACAAAGATAAAGAGCACGAATTCTGAAGCGCTATTCCTGCCTAATTATGTTGCTGACATTGCACAAACTCTAGAGCAGGCAAAACAGTTAGGTTTAAGGCTTAAAATATTAAGCTCTGATGGCTTCAGTAATCCTGAGATTTTTGAACTGGCAGGTGATCTTGCAAATGGTGTTACATTTTCTGGGCCTCCTAAAGAAAGTGAGGGGACTGAAAATGATTTAAGGAAGCAGTTTGAAGTAAAATATCAGGATGAATGGGGAGAAAAACCAGACAGCTTTAGTTTGAATGCCTATGATGGAGCTAATATACTAATTAACGCAATTGAAAAGTGCTATAATGAAACAAGTGATGAGGATAAAAAAATACTGAATTTTGACAGGGAGAAGATCCAAAAATATGTTGCGTCTACTAGCAACTATGCTGGTGTATCCGGCAAGATAACGTTCTTAGAAAATGGTGATGCTTCAAAAAATGTTGGTATATCAATAGCAGAAAAAAAACAATATAAGCAGCTAGGTGTGTATAAGTTGGAAAAGGGTAGGTTGAAGAAAGTCAAATAATATTATTGACATAATAATATCGTTAGAATGATAATCGGGGATGTCTGATATTATTACTATTGTTCAGATATCCCCTTTTTTATTAATTTATTGCTTATCGAAATTTTGATTGATTTGTTAAAAACCGTTTTTACAAAATGTATATAAGTTGGCCTCTCAACGAAGTTCGGGTAGGTGTGGAACGTACATTCGCCCCTACATTGATTCATGACTTTCGCTTGAGCCCGATAGCGCCGAATGCGCTGATCATGTATAATAATATTATCGAAATATGTTTAATATTCCAACATCTGAATTATTCCAACATCTTATTAACGGACTGACACTTGGCAGTATATATGCTTTGATCGCTCTTGGGTATACAATGGTATATGGTATACTGAAGTTCATAAATTTTGCCCATGGTGAGATCTTGATGTTTGGCACATATATAGCTCTTTTATTGTTTAATTCTATTTTAGCAGTTACTAATAACCATAGCATAATATTTTTATCTTTTATTGTTGTTACAATTATCGGAATGTCGTTCAGCTCTGTTTTGGGCATTATCATTGAGAAGATTGCTTACAGACCTTTGAGGAAAGCATCAAGGCTTGCTCCTCTCTTAAGCGCAATCGGCATTTCAATCTCTCTAATGAACATAGCAGCTCTATTATTCGGCACAAAACCAAAGAAATTTCATTATCCATTCAACAATGATTCCTTTGATATTTTAGGTGTTTCAATTACGCCTCACCAAATACTTATCTTAGTGGTAGGGATGTTCATGATGGTAAGTTTGAAATTATTCATTGATCATACCCGTCTAGGTAAGGCGATGCGGGCTACTAGTGAGAATCAGGATATTGCAGCAATAATGGGAATAAATGTTGATTTTATTATTAGCCTAACATTTGCCATAGGATCCGCACTGGCTGCTGCTGCAGGTGTGCTGATAGCGCTTGAATATAAGGTTGAACCCACTATGGGCGCTATGGCAGGGCTTAAGGCATTTATTGCTGCAGTAGTTGGCGGGATCGGCAGTATTTCCGGAGCTATGTTAGGGGGGATAGCGCTGGGATTGCTGGAAACATTTGGCGTTGTTATTCTTGGCATCCCTCTGGGATATAAGGATACTATCGCTTTTTCTATACTAATCATTATTTTACTTTTTAGACCCTCAGGTATTCTTAGGAAAAATGTTCGAGAGAAGGTTTAGATGCTTGAGTTTATTCTTTTGCTAATAATTTATATAGGTATATATTCAATCCTTTCACTGAGCCTGAACCTTATTGCAGGATATACAGGACTTCTTTCGTTATGTCATGCAGCATTTATGGCAATCGGCACTTATACTACAGCAATCATAATGGTAAATTATGACTGCAATCTGATAATAGCGCTTTTGATTTCAGGTGTTTTCGCTTCTCTGTTCGGTGTACTTATAGGAATTCCAACTTTGAGATTAAAGGGTGATTATCTTGCAATTGCCACATTGGGTTTTGGTGAGATTGTAAGAAATATACTTTTAAACTGGGATGACTTTACCGGGGGACCTATGGGGATAAGCGGTATACCTTCGCCTAAGCTTTTATGGTTCAGGTTAGACTCCTCTTCTAAGATTCAGTATGTTATTCTGATTTGGATATTTGTCTTTATTACATATTGGGTTATTCGAAGATTGATAAGCTCACGTTTCGGTAGGGCTCTTGAGGCAATTAGGGAGGATGAGATAGCAGCTCTTGCCATGGGAATAAATATTACAAAATATAAGATATTTTCTTTTACTATAGGAGCCTTCTTTGCAGGTATTGCAGGAAGTTTATGGGCTGTGTATAATCAGACAGTTACTCCAGCAACATTTACATTTATTCTATCAGTTATGATATTGTGCATGGTCGTACTTGGTGGGATGGGAAATCATATTGCTGTTGTATTAGGAGCAATTATAGTTGTATTATCATCTGAATTTCCAAGGTTAATGGGATTTTCTCATATTATTCCGCCTCAGATAAATCAGTTAATGTTTGGTTTGATACTTGTTATAATGATGATATACCGACCTCAAGGGATACTGGGTAGGGAAAAGCCGGATTTTGAAAAAATATTGAGAAGAAGATTAAATAAGCGGCATTAGCCAGAGATTATAGGTTAAGAGTTTACAGTTTATAAAAAACCTAAATACACATTGAATAGGGAGATTGAGATTGAGCCTGCTTTATACAAAGACACTACGGAAAGAGTATGGCGGGGTTATCGCAGTGCGGGATGTAGATTTCTCGGTTAATGAAAAATCTATTATCGGTTGTATTGGCCCAAACGGCGCAGGGAAAACTACTCTATTTAATAATATTACAGGGCTTGACCGTCCAACAAGTGGGGACATTTTTTTTAAAGGGAAGAACATTACTAAGCTCCCTGCATATAAAATTACCAGGCTGGGTATTGCCAGAACTTTTCAAAATATTAGACTCTTTAAAGAGATGACTGTTATGGAAAATATTATGATAGGAAGGCATTTTAAGTCAGCTCATCTCTCATTAACAAAGAATAGAACAGTTAGCGCTGTCCTTGGGTTGATAAACCAGAGAAAAGAAGAGATAGATATCTATGAGTCCTCACAAAAATGGTTGAAGTATCTTCAATTAGAGAGATTCCATGATGAATTTGCGAAAAATCTTCCTTATGGAAAACAGAGAGAGTTAGAGATTGCTCGGGCATTAGCAACAGATCCAAAGATATTATTTCTTGATGAACCTGCTGCTGGTATGAATCCCATTGAAACTGAAGAGTTGATCGATATTATAAAAATGATAAAAGAACTTGGTATAACCATTGTTTTAATTGAACATGATATGAAACTGGTTATGAAGATTTGTGAAAGAATTATTGTTTTGAACTATGGAAGTAAGATTGCTGAAGGTACTCCAGAAGAGATACAAAATAATCCACTAGTAATTGAAGCCTATTTAGGGAAATCAGAATGAGTATATTAGAGATAAAAGATATTGAAGTGGACTATGGAGTTATCAAGGCATTAAAAGGGATAAGTCTATCCATTGAAAGAGGAGAGATTGTCAGCTTGATTGGAGCTAATGGGGCTGGTAAATCTACTCTTTTAAAGTCAATTATAGCTCTTGAGCCCCTTGTAGAAGGTGAAATAAAATTTGAAGATGAAATAATAGCAAGATGTAAAGTTGATAAAAAGAATATGATCCATTCTTTTTTTAGTAAGAAAGATCTTACAACGGATAAAATTATATCAAAAGGGATTTCCTTAGTCCCTGAGGGGAGGGAGGTGTTTGCAGATTTGACAGTTCTGGAGAATCTTGAGATGGGCGCTTATTTGCAGAGGGATAAGGATGTTATTAAACAGAAGCTGGAAGAGATGTATGATGTCTTCTCGATCTTAAAGGAGAGGAAAAATCAGAAAGCAGGGTCTCTTTCAGGTGGAGAACAACAGATGCTTGCTATTGCAAGGGCGCTTATGAATTCACCCCGTCTGCTTCTGCTTGATGAACCGGGACTTGGACTTGCTCCTCTTGTAATAAGGGATATATTTGATATTATTGAAAAAATAAATAAAGAAGAGGATGTCACAATCTTTTTAGTTGAACAGAATGCCAAGATAGCGCTCAAGATATCTGACAGGGGTTATGTAATGGAAACTGGTAAGATAATACTTAACGACAGCAGCGCTAACCTGTTAGAAAATCCTGATGTAAAAGCAACTTATCTTGGGGAGTAGGAAAATTAACTAATATATATATAAAAAATGCCTGCAGATTTTTAAACCTCTTTCAACAGACATATTATTTTGATAAACTCGATTCTTGACTTTTCACTTGAACCCTTGATTCATGAAACCCTCAAAATCATAAGAGTAAAAAGTGTATGGTTTGAATATTCTAGTATATATGTATTTATATTTGATATACTAAGCGTGAAAAAAGAATTCATCTGAAATTGCTTCAAGTGGAGATGAATGAATATTCCTATCCATTTTATGGGATAGTTCTTCCAGCTCCATTGTGGTTTGATGTATATTCTTGATATCTTCAATTATTTTCTGAGATATGTTACTTAATCGATGGATTTTTTCGCGTAAAATTTGTCCATTTTCGATAATACTCGCTTCTCGTTTTTTGCACTCTTCAATAAGTGCCTTATGTTGTTCAATCTCTTCTGGTGATAAAGTTTTTAATATGTTATCAATTTCTCCTTTCATATTTAATCATCCTGTTATAAGTTTTGTGAAAGATCTTTTTGAAATTATCATAGGACAACTTTGATTTGCATCTATTCAAAGTCAAGAAAAAAAATATAAATTTTATTTTTTTATTGGGTAAAATCAATTCCATTATTTATAAATGCATGATTTCTTTTTGGGTTTGCAATTGATATTTAACACTTTATCTAAGTCGCCAGCATCGACACTGCTTATCATCATGTCTCTAAACAATTGTTTCATATTATATAAATATTGTACCTACTCTATGAATATATATAAATTATTCATAAGAGTCAATTATGTATGGAATTATTTTAATGATACTATTACAAGAAACAGTTATAATGAACTTTATATCTCTATAACCTACTGTAATAGTCTGTTATCTATATAAATCAGAATTTAATAGTTTGATGTTTTTTTCTAATTCGTCATTTATACGAATATATGAAGAAATATATAAGCTGATATTATTCTAAAAGTGTACAGATTGAATAATATATATAGAGAAACATCGACTTTTTATTAAGAGTCATTGGTTCAATATTAGGGAAGTATAAGAACATTCTAATTATCCAAGTGAGCAGTATCAGTATTAAAGCCGAAATCCAGAATAGATTACTATTATATAATAGTTTAAACAAACATAAATTTCGGAAGATAACAACTGGAATAATAATAAAGAGGAGAAAAAATAGAGGATGATAATGAAAAGTCTTCGGTATATCCAATTTTATAAGATAATATAGATAGCGGGTTATACCACATCCAGGGCATGGTATACCGAAGATACCTTTAAAATAACAGAGTTCTCCATTGCCTAGAAGATAGATGACAAGAAATGAAAATAAAGATATTACTGAAATTTTAAAAATATCATATATTGAACTATTGCTTTTCCCATACTTCATTCATTTTACTTTGCATTATTGCCATATCAACTATTAAAAGACCTAAAATGGCTAAGACTATATATAATATAGAATCATCAGATGCTGTTATTCCCGCCTTCCCCTGCGCCTCATATATAAGCTGACCACATCTATATGCCCAGTATATAACATAAGGGAAGCAGACTATACATAAAATTAGATCAACTCCTGGATTCATATCCTCTTTATTAAGGTATTCCTTTAATTCTTTTGAAAATTTATAAATCCAAACAAGTAGATAGATGCCACATGTAATAACTGAAAATATAATTACAGCAGCAGGATTCCTTACTACTCCTTTCATAGGCATCACCTTGTATTTTTTTCGTTAATATATTAAATGAAGCCAAAATATGCAAAAAAATTAAATATTCAGTGAGGATTATTGCCATGTATACACAAAGACCAGTTCAGTGGATGCTGGAATCTATTGCTAGATCAATACTACTAATTGATTCTTCCATCCTCAGGTATGATACATGGGAGATCATTATCTCAAATCTCTCATAGATTTTAACTACATATGTAATAGTATGAATAAATAGAATAATAATCTTCAAGTAAATTTTATACTAAATGGGAAATCTTAAAAATGAATAGATTAAGGAGGTTATAATATTTTATTACATATTATAGAGGTATTAAATTCTGCATTATATGATATGATGAAGATCTATAATGTTATTGTTTCCTGTGGTGATTCTGTTAACGAATCGAGTTTATATATAGAGTTCAACCAGATAGATGATGAAATTTTGCTACCAATTTCAAATTTTTCTTTAATTGATAATATTTCTTCATTTATTGAAAAAAATGCGTCTACAACATCA
>JAXHTB010000103.1:0-11137 GCA_034190185.1 Spirochaetota bacterium
AAAGTCCGGGATTGTCAAAGGGATTACAGGACTTGAAAAGGCATTAAAAATTCAGAATATTAAAGAAATATTTATGAATGTGGAACAGGGTGATAGGGTAGTGGAACCACGCTCTAATGTTGAGAAAGCTGGTCATATAATAGCTGTTGGCGACACATTAGAAGAAGCAGAAAAAGCTGTTTTACAATGCAGGGAAGCTCTTAATATAGAAATTACTGAAAAACCTGAAATTTCAATGGAATCTATAAGAATTGCAGCACGGGATAAATTCAAGGATGTTTGCTGCGTCTGTAAGATCTGTGATGGTAAAAGTTGTCCTTCAGGTGTTCCTGGAATGGGCGGAATTGGCACAGGATCATCATTTAGACGGAACATCGAAGCAATTAGAAATTATAAGATTAATACAAGGATAATTCATAATGTAAGAGTACCAGATACATCGTGCAGTTTCTTTGGAATAAACTTATCGTTTCCTGTAATGGCAGCTCCTATTACTGGAACAGTTACTAACATGGGAGGAGCTATTGATGAATTTGAGTATAACAGGGCAGTAGTTAAGGGGAGCTTAGATGCTGGCACTGTTGCTTTTATTGGTGATGGAGCTACACCTGATAAGTACAAGATAGGTTTAAAAGCTGTCACAGAAATAGATGGTTTTGGAATACCAATATTTAAGCCTAGAAGCGATAATGAAGAGATCATTAAAAGGATAAGGGCTGCTGAAGAGGTCAATGTTGTAGCTGTAGGTATCGACATAGATGCGGTTGTTTTTAAGACAATGTCTATGAAGAATCAGCTTGTAGCTCCCAAGAGTCCAGAAGACCTACAATATCTTATTTCATCAACAACTCTTCCTTTTATTCTTAAAGGTATTATGAATGTTCAAGATGCAGTTCATGCTGTTGAGGCTGGAGCTCATGGAATAATCGTATCTAATCATGGTGGCAGAGTACTTGACGAAATGGCCGGATCTATGGATGTGCTCGAAGAAATTGTTAGTGAAGTTAAGGGACATATCAGAATAATTATTGATGGCGGTTTCAGAACTGGTGTAGATATTCTTAAAGCGTTAGCCCTTGGCGCTGAGTTTGTGCTGATTGGAAGACCAGTCTCAGTAGCGGCTGTTGGGATGAGGGACAAGGGCGTTTCCTTCTATTTCAATACGCTGAAAAATGAGTTGGAAAAGGCCATGATATTGACTGGATGTCAAAATTTAGAAGAAATTAACAATGATATTGTTAAAAGAATAGTTTCTGAAAATCAGTTTGCCACTATTGGAAATAACAGGTAATGATTTGAATCTCTGGTATTTATAGCATCTTCATATCATGATAATTGACGTCATTAATAACTACACTAAAAGTATTCCAAATGTCAAATTCATTGTATCAGAATAAGTTAATCTGTGATAATGACAACCTAATGGATATGCTTTACGCTCCGGTTATATTGGTTAAATCTTTTCTTATAACAGATCGGGCAAACTCCAACCTTCATTTGTAGATATTTAACTCATAACGATAACCGCTATCAATATTATGTCTCATACTGTAAGTGTTGATAAAAAACAAATTTCAACTGAAATCGTAACTTAATATAATTTAATAATAATGAAATATTCTTTTTTAACTTTTTAAATAATTAATTTCATTAATAGTTGAAATGATTTAAAATTTAACATATGGTTTAATAGATTGAAACCAATATACCAAGAAGAATTAGAGATAGATTTATGAAAGATATTACTTTATTTGAGGCATCAGAATTTAGTATCAATAGGATTTTACCATTAAAAAAAGATAAAAAAGTTTTTGTTGTATTTTCAACCTTCGGTGAAAGAGAAGCAGAAATGATTTATGATAAGATAAAATTGCTTAGATCTGAATGTGATGACTTAATCGATAATATAATTCTTTCTCACAGGAGAGAAGAGAATAATAGGGTTGAACTTACTGAAATAAAAGCGAGGGAGGCAGATTGTAATATTGAAATATTGATATGTAATTCTCTTTTTACACCAGATATGGGTGATGAAAAAGGGAAAGGAGCAGATATGAGGAGGACATTGTATCATATAAATAGGTCTCATATTGATTCAGGTTCCGAAAAGGATATAATAGTGGTTTTCCTTGATGCTGATGTGCTGCCTGAGTATTTCGGCATTCATTTTGTAACAGCCCTTGCAGGTGCAGTACTAGATGGATATGACTTTGCCAAAGCGAGCTTCTACAGAGAGATGGGAAGGGTAAAAAAATTCGTCGCTCAGCCTTTATTCGCAATAATTAACCATCCTGACATAAAAAAACTCTCCCATTTCGCTTATCCTCTATCAGGTGAAGTGGCTGGCACACTTAAGTTTTTTAATTCTGTAGATTTCTGGCAGATTTATGGTGTTGAAACTGGAATAGATATTGACGCATGCTTTGGAGACTATAAGGTTGCTGATATAAATCTTGGTAAATATGATCACGAACATCACTCAGACATAAATATCCAAAAGATGTCCTTTGGTATAATACGAACTTTCTTTTTACAACTTCTGAAATATGGAATCATTGAGCTTAAGGAAGGCGCTGAAATCGAAAATATATTTCATTCGTCTTTTATAAATGAAGATGGGAAAAGAATGTTTAATGAATTTGATTTAACAGAAAAACGCTATGCTCCACTAAATGATATACTTTAATTGTTGATTATCTATACAATTATTTATAGCAAATGTAATAATAGAGAAAAGCTTGACTAATTAGATATTAATTTTTTAATTGATAGCATCAAATTATAGAACAAAAAATCACAATAATTTTAATAAATCTATCAGGAGGATAACATTGTTTGATAGTAAAAAGATAGAAGATTTGAAAAAAAATGAGTACGATTGGCTGGAAAATACTAGGGATGTTCGAGGAGCTGAAAAAGAGGTTAAAAGCGCATCGGGTATACCCCTTAAAAGGCTATATACACCGGCTGATATTGAAGGATTAGACTATGAGCGGGATCTTAATTTCCCAGGTTCTGCCCCCTATACTAGAGGTATATATCCTACAATGTACAGAGGAAGGCACTGGACTATAAGGCAATTTACAGGATACAACACACCAGAAGAAACTAATGAGAGATTTCAATATGAATATAAAATGGGCCAAACTGGTTTCAGTGTAGCCTTTGATTCTGTAACAGAAAGTGGTCTAGACTCAACAGATCCCAGAGGCCATGATGACATTGGCACTGGCGGGGTTCATGTGGACTATATTGGTGATATGGATGCTATGTTTGCCGGTCTTCCAATAGATAAGGTTTCTTCTGCGATAATTGCAACACCATGGACAGCCTGTCCCTTAACTGCAATGTATTTTGCCGTTGCAGAAAAAAGAGGCATCCCTTTATCCACTCTGGATGGAACAACACAAAATGATCTGCTACTGTTTACATGTTGCTGTCATCTTATGGAGCTGATACCTCCTAGTGATTTAATAAGACTCAGCGTTGACCTGATTGAATGGGCTTCGCAAAATGTCCCTCATTGGCATCCAGTCAGTATAGCTTCCTACAATTACAGAGAGAACGGCATAAATGCTTTTCAAGAGATCGGTTTTATGCTGGCTGTGGCTATTGCTTATATTGAAGAAGAATTAGGCAGAAATAGATTATCAATAGATGATTTTGCTCCATCAATGACCTTTCATATGTCAAGTCATAACGATTTATTTGAGGAAGTGGCCAAATTTCGCGCTGCCAGAAGAATGTGGTATAAATTAATAACAGAAAGATATAAAGCTAAAGATCCAAATTCTGCAGTCTTTAAATTTCATGTTCAAACTGCAGGGAGTTCTCTTGTTTATCAGCAACCTTTAAATAATTCAGTAAGAGTGGCATATCAGGTGCTTGCAGCAGCTTTGGGAGGTGTCCAGTCAATGCATGCCAATTCCTATGATGAACCAATATGCCTGCCAACAGAGCAAAGTATTCTATTGTCAATAAGAACTCAGCAGATAGCTCAAAATGATTGCAACATACCAAATGTAGCAGATCCATTAGGGGGATCCTATTATATTGAATGGCTAACAGATGAACTGGAAAAGCGCGCATGGGAATACCTTCAAAAAATTGAGGATAATGGAGGATTAGTTGCTTGTGTTGAATCTGGCTGGGTGCATCAGGAGTTTGCTAATGCAATGATGGAACATGCAAATGCCGTTGAAAAAGGAGAGAAAAAGGTAGTAGGACATAACTGTCATACAATGGATTATGAACCCTATGATGTTCCAATATTTTATCCAGAACCGGAAGATACAGCAGAAATCCAAATAAAAAAGGTGGAAAAACTAAAAAAGGAAAGGAATAATCAAAAGGTCGAATCAGCTTTAGACGAATTAAGAAGGGTTACAGAATTGAAGGAAAATGTTATGCCATCAGTTATTACAGCAGTTAAAGAAGGCGCTACCTTAGGAGAGGTATGCAATGTTTGGCGTGATATATATGGAATATGGAAGATACCATTTAACGGATAGATTTAATAAAAAGGATAGGGAAGATGACTGATAAAAGAATTAGAGTATTAATGGCGATTCCAGGTTTTGATGGACATTGGAGAGGCGCTACTGTTGTAACCAGAGCAATGAGAGATGCAGGAATGGAAGTAATATATATGGGTCAGCAGCAACCTGACTCAATAGCAAATGCAGCATTAAGTGAAGATGTTAATGTTGTAGGATTAAGTATCTATGCAGCAGGTCATTTGCGTTTAATAAAAAAGGTAATAGAGGCGCTTAATGAATCAGGTGTAAATGATGTGCTCATAATTGTTGGAGGTATTATCCCACAACCAGATATTCCAAGGCTTAAAGATATGGGAGTTGGAGAGGTATTCCCTCCTGGTTCTTCTTTAGATAAAATTGTTAATTATGTTAAAGAAAATGCTCCTAATTTATAATCCGAGTTTAGGCTTCTTCGTATATAACATAGGCGCTAACTAATCATAGCGCCTATGTATCGTTCTTCTTGGTTAGGGCTGCAACAGGGCAAATATCGACACATGCATAACAGTTATCGCATGGGATTTTATCTGGGGCTATTTCGCCATAAAAGCTGATGATCATATCCAAACCGCGTTTTGCAAAGGAAAGTAAGGGGTGTTGATATTTTTCTGTGCATATATATACACATTTACCGCATAATACGCATTTATAGGGATCGTATTTCAGAAAAGGATGCTCTTCAGCAATCTTTATTTCTCTTTCCAGATATTCAATCCTCTTCTGTTTTAGCGGAACATGCAGAAATTTTGCTATTTTTTGAAGTTCACATTTTTTATTTGCAGGACAAACCTTACATTCAATTTTGTGAACAGAGAGTAAAAGTTCAAATGCTGTTTTTTGTAATCGTCTCACCTGTGGAGTATCAGTTTTAACTACCATACCATCAACTACCTTTATTGCACATGAGTTAACAGGTTTATTTTCTCCCTTTATTTCAACAAAACACAATCTACACGATGTAGGTGGAGTTTCCATTTCCTTAAGATAGCAAAGATTGGGAATATAGATATCGTTTTCTAAACAAGCTTCAAGCAGGCTTACCCCTTCTTCAGCTTCGATTACTTTGTCATCAATATGCAATTTGATCATAAGTTAACCTTATCATTTTTCATCTTTCGATTTAGTTTCCTCAATTCTTTCAACGATTGGCACCAGTTCTGTAGGCGATATCTTTTTCACTGCATCGTATTCAGGCGGGCAAGCAGTTACACATTCCCCGCATTTAACACATAAAATTTGGTCAATTCCTTTTTTACGTCCCTTAGTTGTGAATATTGCTTCAACTGGACAACTTCCGACACAGGCATCGCAACCTCTAGCGCATTTTTCTAGGTCAATATAAAATGCAGTTAATGTTCGACATTTTTTAGCAGGACATCGTCTCTCTTTTAGGTGAGCATCGTATTCATCTCTGAAATATTTTAAGGAGGTTAAAATTGGATTAGGTGCAGTCCTTCCCAATCCGCATTGAGATCCATTCTTTATATCTTCAGCTAGTGTTTCTAGAAGTTCAAGGTCTCCCTCTCGTCCTTCTCCTTTAGTAAGTCGATCAAGTATATTTAGAAGATGTTTAGTGCCTATTCTACAAAATGTACACTTACCGCATGATTCATTCTGTGTAAACTCCAAAAAATATTTTGATACATCAACCATGCAGGAGTTTTCATCCATAACAACCATACCACCGGATCCCATCATTGCTCCAGCGTCCACTAGCGAGTCAAAATCGATTTCAGTATCCAGGAAACTTTCAGGAAGGCATCCCCCAGATGGTCCCCCAATCTGCACAGCCTTAAAACTTTTTTTATCTGGAATTCCTCCGCATGTGTCAAATATTAAAGATCTTATGCTAGTTCCCATTGGAACCTCAACAAGGCCTGCATGCAGTACATTGCCAACAATTGAGAAAATGGCTGTCCCTGAACTATTGGTTGTGCCAATTTTTTTAAAGTTATCTACACCGTCTCTAACTATTTGTGGAATGTATGATAATGATTTAACATTGTTTATAACAGTAGGCATGCCCCATAATCCTATTTGGACGGGGTAGGGTGGACGATGTTGAGGCATACCCCTTCTGCCTTCTATTGATTGGATCAAGGCTGTTTCTTCTCCACATACAAAGGCGCCTGAACCATGAAAGACTGAGATATCCAGATCGAATGAAGTATTTAATATCCCTTTGCCAGATAAATTTAACTCTACAGCCTGATCGATTGCCTTTTGGATTATATCTACTGCAAGTGGGTATTCAGATCTAATATAAATTATAGCCTTAGACGCTCCTACAGCATAGGCACAAATAATCAAACCCTCAAGAAGTTGGTGAGGATTACTCTCCAGAATTGTTCTATCCATATAGGCACCAGGATCGCCTTCATCCGCATTGCAAATCACAATTTTATCATTTCCTGGGGATTTTTTTGCAATCTCCCATTTCATTCCTGTTGAAAAACCAGCGCCCCCTCTTCCTCTTAAGCCGGATTCCTTTATCTTATTGATAATAATCTCAGGTTTCATTGTAAGCGCTTTTGCTAAAGAATTGTATCCATCATTTGCAATGTAATGATATATATTCTCTGGATCTATTCTACCACATAGGTCCATTACAATCCTCTCTTCCAGATTAAATCTTGGGAGATCCATAACTGAAGGGATCATATCATTTACTTCCATAGCTCCAAGTATATATTCAAAGAGAGGATCGCCTTTTTCGATGAAAGATTTGACAAGTAATTTTGCCTTGCCTGGCGTTACTTCAAAATAGCAAATGGGCGGGAATCCGGGATTGCTGACTATAACAATTGGTTCTGCATAACAGTGCCCAATACAGCCAACTTTAGTAACATTTGCTTCTATATTTCTTTCTGATAGGGTCTCTTCTATAACATTTTTTGTATCTAATGCGCCTGCAGCTCTTCCGCAAGTGGCCATTCCAACATATATTTGCGGGATATTATCATCAAAGAGGTCCTTTATATAATTATTTGCAGTTTTCTTTAAAGAAGCAATCTTCTTTAAAGAGTTGTCATCGATTCGGTTCAATTTAGTTACCTTTTACTCCCTTGTCTTTTTTTCCCTTTCCTCTCTTTCTTTCTCTATTTCAAAACCCAGGAAGATCCCTTCAACCTTACTCGGAGCAATATAACCTTGAATTTCTTCATCAATTATTGCTACAGGTGCAAGAGCACAGCAGCCAACACAGGCTACCTTTTCGACACTGTACTCTCTGTCTGGAGTGGTTTCTCCAGATTTAATCCCTAGTTTTCGCTCAAAATTCTCTAAAATAATATCCCCTCCTTTAACATGACAGGCAGTACCCAGACAAACCTTGATTTGATGTTTACCCGGAGGATTAAATCGAAATTGATTATAAAATGTTGCTACTCCATAAACCTCGCAGGAAGATGTATCAATATGCTTGGCCACCATCTCTATAGCCTGAGGAGCAAGATATGAATATTTATTCTGAATCATTTGCAAAATAGGAATTAAATTATTCCTATTTTGCTCAAAATCACAAAGTTTGGAGGTTATATCGTTCAACATAGCCTCTTCCTCTTTTTTTAGGTCATTGTCGTTATTATTAGTCATGAGTTATCCTAAATTTATAATATTATCTACATCAACATAAAAGGCTATTATGCAGGCTTTTGATATTGAACTACTTAATGATAACTTATAATTATCACTGTTGATTTTTATGTCATTTGTATCAATATTGAAATGGCTTTCTACATTGTCAAGCAATAATAGTAGTTAATCTATCTAAAAACTAATTATAAAAAAATTATGTTAATACCAGAGTACTAGTTTACTATATTTCAAAAGGATCGATATATAGTTAGTAATCACCAGTTAGATAGTTAATCCTTTTTAATGCACTTTTTTTTGTATAACTTGACAGAAATAAAGGCAGTAAGAGGTATGCAGCAAAACATGCCGATACTTCCTACTATAGATTTGACTATCTCACTTAGAACTGGATTATAATTAAGAACCATCCATAAAGGCATACCAGGTTCCATCCGTATCGATATAAATAGTATAAGTGATAGTGAACTTCCCACATAAGCAAGTATTAGAGTATTTACCATAGAGCCTAATATATCTGTCCCAATATTCAAAACTGATTTAAATGCATCACCTTCACTAATTTTTGGATTTGCATTAAATATTTCTGCAGTTGATGATGAAATAGATATACATACATCCATTATAGCACCAAGCGCTGCGATTATCATTCCAGCTAATGCTAATCCTCTGATGTTAATTTCTGAATTTGATGCATAAAAAACAGTAAGCATTTCATTTGTTACTATTCCAGAAAGATGCATAATAAATCCAAAGAGAAATGCAAGGAATGCTGAAAGGATTATACCAGTTGATGCTCCAATTATAGCTGCAAGTGTCTTTAATTTTATTCCAGCAATTATTGGTAGGGTTATAATAATTGAAAATATAGAAATTGCAATAGAGATTGGAAGAGGAGAATAGCCTTTTAAGGTTAATGGTACAAGAACAAAGAACAGGAGCATTATTGTAATAATCAATGCCAAAAGAGAAAATATTCCTTTTATTCTACCTATGATCACTATAAATATTATTAACAGGATTATCATCATAATAATACTTGTACTATTATCTATATCGTAAAGGGATATGTACTCCTCCTGGTCAGTTCCTTCTATTTTTGATATACCTATATATACGGTATCGCCTTTCTTATAGAACATCTCCTTTGGCATATCATTCTCGCCCCTAAATATTGCTAATTTTATTTTTCCTTTATAGATACCTTCAAGTACCTTCAGGTGAACAACTGTCTCAATTATTAATGATGTCTCTCTCTGGATAATCTGTTTTTTTTCAATTTTCAGCACTTCTGCCCTTGTGTAAACTCGATCATCCTGAAATCCTTTAATACCTCTAGCAAAAAGATCCAAAGGGATTAAATAAATAACAATAATACAAATATACAACGATCTAGATCTTTTCAACATGTCCATAAACTCCTGTTATTAATAATGAGAAAATTTATTATATTTCTTTTTGAGTTGTACATCGAGAAGGAAATATGCAGAGTTTTTATGCGTAAATATATATTTATCAATTGATAGGATGGGAATATGAATTCTAATGATCACACTTTAGAAAAACAGTAATCAATGCTTACTGGAAAAGGTGCAAGGGTTAAAAACATTTGTTATAATATACCAAAAGAAAAGAATTCGCAAATTTACACTTTTAAGGAACTATATATCATTATTCAACTAAGATACATCTCTCTCTTAATCTTGCTTTTATTACATTTATATGCTGTTGATTATTTATAATCTTTGCTATTTTCCTTGAGGAATCTCTTTGTAAATCTAAACTAAAAGGTTTTTTATAGAATTTAGCATTAATTTTCCTTCCTATCCTGGAAAATTTGCAAAATACTAGAATCTTTGGTCTCATCAAGTTCTTTGAACCAAGCTCCTTAATAAGGGCGAGTTCCTGAGAATTCAATTCACATATATCATTAATCTTATATATTGATTGGCAGTTATTTAGTATTGATTCCATATAGTTAATAAAATTGCTAACAAATGAATAGTCAAAATGTAAATTGATTGAATTTACTATCGATTTAAGAGCCTCTGCTGAATTAAGAGCGTTTCTATAGGGTCTGTGAGTGGTTAATGCGTCAAAAATGTCGCAAATTGAAGTAATTTTAGGATAAATTGGCAAGTTTTCGTAAGGTAATCCATAATAACCTTTATCATTATATTTTTCATGATGAAACAAAATAGTTTGCTGAACGATTGGATGAGATTTCCCAAGTCTCTTTACCATCTCGTATCCTAACTGAGGATGTCTTCTGATCTTGATTGTCTCAAGTTGATTTAATTTTCCTTTTTTATTAAGAATCTCTTTTTCTATCTTTATCTTGCCAATATCATGAAGGAATGCCCCTAATGTAAGATGTTTTAATTCATCAATAGTCAAGTAATCCAGTTTTTGAGCGAAGACAGCAGATAATATTCCAACATTTACTGAGTGCTGATAAGTATATTCCTCGTATGATTTTAATTCCTTCAGCAGGTTTATAACTTTAATATCTGTTTTATTGAGAATGCCCACAAGCACTTCAGTCATCTGTTCTGCTTCTTTATAAGTTTCCTTGCTTAATTGATCAGTAATAGATATCTCATCCATTATTGATCTTGATACGTCATAAGCAATATCCATCTCTTTTTTAGGAATGGTGTACTCAACATCATTTAAATCATAGTAAACATAATTCCCAAATTTTTTATAAATATTCTGTATTTTGTCAAAAGTAAGGGGTATTCTAGGTTCAAGTATTTTTTCGCCATCCTTAGAGTAGATATTAAAAACGAAATAACTGTTTGGACGAATATAATTAAGATCGATTTTTACCCAATCAGAAATCATTTAATACCTTTAAATTTAGTAAAGTAATATTTTAACTTTAGTATTTAATACAGTTTAAGAATAATAATAATCTTTTGTCAAGAAAATGATAAAAAATAAGTAAGTTCAATCTAATTTCAGAAGGAATGATGGTAGAAAATCAGTCAGTGTAATTAAAA
>JAXHTB010000104.1:0-10890 GCA_034190185.1 Spirochaetota bacterium
AACCTGGGCAGATGCCCATTAGGCAAGACGCAAAAATTTATCCGGCGCTGGCGTTTAAAGAAAAAAGTCGATTAAGTATAGTATGGCATTATAAAAATGTAATCATGGTACAATTGCTAAATCTACTTATAATTGGTTATAATCAGTATCGATATTTAAAAAATTAATTTTTGCAGAACCGTCAACTATTTTATTTCATAAAACAAGGCGTCATTTTTTTTCAATAAGTAATGAAAAATTCCGGCTCCTTCCGTTCACGAAAGTTTTTGTTTAACCATTCTGCTATCTTTATTATCTGCGGTTCCTCCATTACCCTTGCGTTGGTTGCGCAGTTTTTAACACAAGCGCAGCACAATATACAAACGCCAGAGTTAGTCGTTATTACATCATCTAAAGTAATCGCAGCAGTTGGACAGACTGTTATACATTTTTTGCATTTTACGCATAAGGATTCGAGTGTTACAGGAGACACCTTCGGCAGTTTAGCTCGTTCTTTATAAGGATGATTTCCTGTTACTTGTAATTGAGGCAAGTCATTGAGAGTCTGTATGCTTTCTGTCTTTTTTTTGATTATCCTGCCGAATTCTCCAGCTTTCTCTAGGTCTTTCGAGTCAGGCCGTCCCTTAGCGATTGGAGTAATCTCATTAGCAAATGAGTGCTCTCCAATAAATGCTCCACCGGCAATAGGCTTGAATCCTAATTCTATTGCAATATCCTTTAACTCTACAAGGGCATCCTCATACTCTCTATTACCATATACAACAACGATAACCGCAGGGGTATTATTGCCCTTCAGTCGCTGGAGCCTTTTTACAGCATCAATTGGAATTCGACCAGCATACACTGGAGCTCCAATTATAACCAATTCATCCTTCATCTCATCAAACTCTATAGTTATTGATTCAGGCGATGTTAGATTAAATTGCTCAACCGCTTCAACTCCAATAGACTGGGCGATAGATTCTACGACTTTTTGCGTTGTTTTAGTTGGTGAAAAATAGACTAATTTTATCGTGTTAATATTCAAAATTATTTCCTCTCATGAGTTTGATTTAAAAAAATATATTCGGAATAAATTTTTTTCCTAAGCTGATATTGAGTATTTTTTGTCTTTAATGCAGCATATAGTACAATATAGATCAAAAGCTGTATTTTATTTCAATGAAAAAACGATCATTATCTCCGATATTATTAAATATTGTAAGATCGCCTGACTTATAAAATACAACTCCGCCTGAAATCTCAATATCATCAGTAACTTTATATTCAATAGATAGACGCTGAAATGCTCCATCACTGCCTAACCATCCAAAGGTGGAAGCAAGAATGGTAGCTTTAAGAGTTTCATTAAAAAAATCTCTACTTATCCTAACAACCGATTGAAATTCATACTCTGAAGCATTATCCGGAGGATTTTTTAAAGCATTATTAAATTCGTTTATATGTCTGTTAACAGCTTCAAAGGATATTTTCGTATCTGAAAGACCAGAATATTCAATTCCAGCCATAATATCTGTTCGTGAGTAAGAGCTATCTGTTGAATTAAGGAATTTAAAGCCGTTAAAGTATGCAGCTTCCGCCTTTATGAGTATACTGCCAATTGCTATGTTAAAGGCTGTGCCGTACATTGTAAGACGCGTATGTCTCATCTCGAGCTCTGATTGCAGTTGAGAAGATGCGCCGGATGCTGTCTTCATGTGCGTCATGTCGTTGTAAAAATCAGCCCAGTAAAATGACACATCCCATCCACTGAATATTCCATTCAACGCTGCTGCAAATTCTGTATTTCCAAGGCTGTGCGCTGGTTTTACTTCATGAGGAAGCGGAGTCTCACTTGGATAGAAGTCGCTGCCATATTCAGGATTTTTATTAAAGCGTATCTCATGAATAGCAATCCATGAAAGATTCCAGTCTCCAATATAGTAATCTAAACGTGTCATTGTTACAGGAAGCCTCAGATCTTCAATGTCGGTCATACCTGGTTCGCGCATATTTAGGGGATTTAGTACATCAGTAACGCGTATGTTGTCCGATTTCCCCCATACTACGATCTGTCGTCCTGTTTTTATATCGATATTTTCTAAAAGGCTTCCATAAAGATAAAGCTCACCGATTTCATATTCCTTTTCGTAATTATCCAATACATCATCTGTAAATTCATCACGTCCTTTTATGAAATATATTAAGTCGTATATACCTATGCCGCTAATAAAAGATTGCCATGAATTAGGGAATTTCATCTTCAGATCAAGCTCTACCTCCAGACGTGCACGGGAGAGACCTCTCCAATCGGTTTCTCCATCTTTCGGTTTGTGGTGAGCTATGTTATAAGATGTGCCAAATTTACAATTACCGCTAACGCTAAAAATCGACGGCTTCTCGTGTACTTCATTTATTGCATTATCAATATCTTCTTTATCATTGTCAAAGCCTTCTAAAATATCGTCTTCAACTTGAGTTTCGGGTTTCGAGTTCAAAGTTCCGAGTTTAGGGTTTCGAGTTGAGAGTATAGTGTTACTGGTTCCTGGTTTGAGCTTATGGGTTTTTAATTGTGAATTCTGTGGAGATAGTTGATCTTTACTTGAGATGATTTCTTCCGTGTAATCGTATGTTGATTCTATATTTGCTATGCATAATTTTTTACCTGTGGTTAAATTAATTATTACAAGAGTAAATAATAATACGGAGTATAAAATTGAATTAATAAACCTCATTTCCCATCTATTGATTTTTGGAGTCGATATGCTAAAATTGTATTCCTTATTCATAGAGATTAATGCAAATATCGGGATCAAGAAGAAATATAGAATCCGGAGTCTATATATATTTTTTATTCCCTGTCTCATTAAAATTTTAATCCCCTAAAATCTGATGATTTTAAATATTTCATAAAGCTTCCAATCTGGCGTCCTGTTTCATTTGCTATTATATAAATATAATTAAAATCATTTAAATATATAACTTAACGTTATTAAATTACCAAGTCTTTCAGAAGATTCTCAGCATCCGCAGGAATGTCATAGGGTCCGCTACTATTCCTCATCTCTCATAGATTTCCCCCACATTTTAAAATTATAACTCATAACAGACGACCCGAAACTTTGAATCTTAAACGCGCAATCTGGAACTTGTAACCCGTAACTCACCCCCCCTTCTCTAGTCTTCGGACAGTGAATATTTTTAAACTTAAGCCCTGATTATATTTAACATTATTTAGTTTAAGTATTGTCTTGTGGACCGTTTTTTTCCCTTTTTTTCTTGAAACGTGTCTTTCTATGGGCGTCCAGATGTCGTTGATCAGGTCGAGCTTCTTAACGTCAAAATATTTTAAGTAACCACCCTCTTTCTCCCAATGAACAGCTCGTATTACAACATAGTTATCCTGCCGAATAAAGAGAAGAGATTTTTTATAGCCTGTTTCCTCTATAACTTCCTCTGATCGTGGAACAGATTCTATAAGCCATGTTTTTTCTCCTCTAACATCCATTTCCTTCATAAGTGTGAAATCGTAATCCTCAAGATTGCGTTTAGTCATATCAGAATAGTTAAGGTCAGAGCCCATAAAGCTGCTGCTCTTATCACTTGATGCAATTCTTTTTGTTTTTCTTAGCGCAGGTAGATATAACCATTGGTCGTCATCCTTATCAGGGTTTTCGTAATCGTATGTCAGAAATCCAGTGTCCTTTACATCAGGAGGGTACTGGAAGAACATAAGCCTAAATATATCCTCGCCCTTGTCTTTTGTAAATGTTTTGATCTTTCGGATTCGCTTCTTCTTATTTTTGTCTATCAGTATCATCTCCATATCGCTTGTGCTATTGTCTCCATCTTCTCTGTCTTCAACCTTCTGCATTATTTCTCGCGCTTTTGGATCATCAGCAAAAAGCAAAGAAGCAAATAAAATGCAGATTGTAGCTATTATTAAAACAATTTTTAAAAATGAAATGATGTTATTCATCTGTCTCCTCCAGATATTATTATATTTTCTATACATCCCAACTCATTATTTACGCCTTCACTTCATTGGTTCTCTTCCCTTTATTCACAAGAACCATAAGGGCTGGCGCGATAAAGAAGTCAGCAAGGAGCGCAAAAATAATAGTGAGACTTGCAAGCAGTCCAAAATGAAAGAGATGATTCATCGAGGCAAACATGAATATGAAAAATCCGATAGATAACACACATGATGTGATCAGCATTGCCCTACCGGTTGAATAAAGCGTTTCCATTACAGCTTTCTTTGCATCATTAGTCTCTTCAAAATATCTTCTAAAATTATGCATAAAGTGGATCGTATCATCAACAGCTAAGCCTAAAGCTATATTGCCAATCAGCATAGTAAAAAGACTCATTTGAATATTGAATAATCCCATAATGCCAAGAATAACTATAATCGGAGCAAGATTGGGAATCATGCTGATAAGACCGATGCGAACACGTCCGATAAGCAGAACCATAAGTATTGTGATTATGATAATTGCATATATGTACCCTCTTGACATGCTATGAATTGCATTTGTTATAGTTCTAAAAAATATCGCAGTCATGCCTGTAATTGTGACTTTTACATCATTGAAGTTCTTTTGGAAATATTCATTCACTATTCCTATGAAATCACTATAAGCAATAGCATCCTCAAAAGGCACTTTCATTGACATGCGGGATTTTGATAACTGGCTGTCAACAAAATCCTCCAAATCGTCAGATCCGCTGTTTTCAAAAAGGAGAAGCTCCTGTGCAATCAGTTTTTTATCTTGCGGGATAGTGTAGAATTTTCTTTTGTTTTCATGCAATGCGCGGTTTGTTTCTTTTAATATAGTATTAACAGATGTAACCTTCCCAACAAATATTTTCCCAACCTTCAGGTTTTCCATCTTTATGGAAGTCTCTTCCAACCTGTTAAGAAGGGATGGATTATATAATCCGTTTTCTGTCTCAGTGTCAAGGATTACTTCCATATTTATAGCGCCGCGCATTTCTTTATTTATCTTTTCTGTAGCAATGCGCACTGAATTGTCTTGAGGAAGCCATCGTAAAACATCGTGGGAGAATCGTATTTTCGTAATGCCAAATATTGATATGGCGATGATAAGAGCAGAAACGATTAGTATTGTAACGGGATTTTCAGTGGCAATTTTGCCAACTCTTGCAAGGAGTCTGTCGGTTATTGTTTTTTTTGTAATATCCTTTTTGTCATTATACGCCTTAACAGGCGTAATTGCAAGGAGAGCTGGAAGAATCGCTATTGTATAGACCATAGCAAGCAGCACTCCAATTCCAGCAAAGATACCCAAATCTCCAATAGGCGCAACATCCGATGTTGAGAAAGAGAAGAGTCCTCCTGCTGTTGTTGCAGCAGTCATAATAATGGCAAGCGCTGAGTGGCCAAGAGAATATGCTACAGCATCTTCTTTGTTACCATTCCTGCGGAAATGGCTGTAAAATATTGCCAGAATATGAACCGAATACCCCACGCTAACAGCAAGCATAAAGGTGGGCAGTATCTGTGTAGGGAATTTAAACTTTACCTCAAAGGCAGCCATAAGACCAATAGTAGAAACAAGGGATAGTAAAACGATTACAAGGGGCAGCAAAATACCAGATATTTTTCGAAACATGATAAAGAGAAACAGGGCAACTGTAAAAAATGCAAGAGACAAAAACCATCTGATATCCTCCATCATCGCCATCTTTATGAAATGCAGAATGGCAGCCTGGCCTGTTATGTAAACATTGAAGTCTGAAGCCTCGTATTTTGTTGTGATAGCTCGCACCGCATTTACAGCTTTGCTGTTTTCTTTGTCTGTTAGAAAATTATTTTCACTTAATTCCTCTGAATCAACATTATCTTCCTTCAAATCATCTTCAAATCCTTCAAGCAGATCCGCTTCACTTACCTGAGATGAGTAAACCTGAGGTTTAATTACGATAGTAGTAATCTTACCATCTTCGGATATTAATAGATTTTTATACATCGGATTCTCAAGAGTCCGCTGTTTTATTACTGCAATTTCTTCATCTGTTTCCGGCCATTTTTCAAGCAGATCTTCAACAATGAGTCTGTCCCTAACTCCACGAGTATTTCTTGCGTTTATAAGGCTTGTAATATCCTCAATATAAGGAACATTTTTTGCCAGATCGTCATGCAGGGACTTCAGCTTTGTTAGAAATTTATGGTTGAATATATCCTGCGAGCTTATTGCAATTATAATAAGCTGATCTTTCCCAAACTGATCGAGAAAGGCATTATAGTCTATTAGAGCCTTATCAGTATTGCGCAAAAATCCTTCAGTAGAAAAATCGAGTTTGAGTTTTGGCAATTGCGAAACAATTGCAGTGATTATTACAAGCAAGATAATTATTGTTTTATATCTATTGCGATAAATCTTTCGAGCAGCAAACTCGAACCATTCTTCTATCAGCTTTCGGTAATTTTTCATTATATTCCCTCAATTTTAAATAATATAGTGATATTCGAATTTACTCCAGTTGACTGATTTCTATATTAATAATTAACTAATACAATGCCAAAAGTCAGTCGACTTGACTATTTAGCTTTAAGCAAATAAAAAATCAGAGCTTTTTGGAAATTTGTTGTTCAATAAACTTGCCTTTTTCCTCAAGGCTTCTGCATAAATGGCATTAGGTCTGTAAATATACAATTAATAATGTCAATCTTACATGAAGTGTCAAATATTATATTCAACAATAAATTTTGACATAAGCAAGACCCGAAGAATGAGCAGGCATTCTTTCACAAGAGTGCAGATAATGAAATTCAATGCTGCATACAGCGGTCATGTAAACCTTACTTATTACAATAATGCTGTTAAATTACAAAAAAATTTTTATTATAGTACATTAAATAAATTAATGCATTGACAAAAAGTGAAGTGCTCAATATAGTTGTTAATCAAGCATTAGCAGTATAAATTCTTCTATCTTCTTGCCCAATATCCACAGGTAATCTTCATAGTAGTTTATTTGCTAATCAAAAGAGACTTTGTCTCACAATAAAGTAACAGGAGTATGCAGTATGCCAGAAGGTACAGTTAAATGGTTTAACGAACAAAAAGGTTTCGGTTTTATTTCCACAAGTGATGGTGGAGATGTTTTTGTCCATCATTCAAATATTTTAGCCGATGGTTTTAGAACACTTCCTGAAGGTGCAAAAGTAGAATTTGAGATTGAGGAAGGCGAGAAAGGCCCTAAGGCCATTCAGGTTTCCGTAATATAATTTTATTTGAACCATTAAACATTAAAGCCCGATTCCTATACAGGTCGGGCTTTTTATATGCTATCGATTGAGAGTTGCCTAAATCTATGAGCAGAAAAAAATTAACGGCTGGAGATTCTGTTGAATCTATATTTAGCCTTGATGTGAAGACAAGTCAGAGGCTGCCTCTCTTTGTCACCAGTATTTCTGCAGGATTTCCCTCTCCGGCTGATGATTATATTGACAAGTCACTCGATCTTAACGAATATCTGGTGCGCCATCCTGCAGCAACGTTTTTTGTGCGTGTGTCTGGCGATTCCATGATAAATGCAGGCATTCACGCTGGCGATATTTTAATTGTTGACAGGGCAGAAGAAGCAGTTAATAGCAAAATTATAATTGCCGTAGTCAATGGTGAGCTCACTGTAAAACGGCTGCGAATAGAGAAGGAAGCAGTTTACCTCATCCCAGAAAATGATGCCTACAGTCCTATTCAGATAACATCAGGTATGGAGTTTGAAGTGTGGGGCGTTGTTACGCATGTTATTCATACAATAAAGTAAAGAGCCATTATGAGAGAAATGTTTGCACTCGTTGATTGCAACAATTTTTATGTATCCTGCGAGAGGGTGTTCAATCCAGCTCTCTGGAACAGGCCTGTTATTATACTTTCCAACAATGATGGAAATGTGATCTCCAGATCAAATGAGGCAAAGGCTCTCGGTATAGATATGGGAGATCCCTTCTTCAAACTCTCAAAGATCATAAAAGAAAATGATGTGAGCGTATTCTCTTCAAACTATGCGCTTTATGGAAACATGTCGCAGCGGGTCATGCAAACGCTAAGTGAGTGCGCGCCGGATATGGAGGTTTATTCAATTGATGAGGCCTTCCTCTCATTTAAGGGCTTCAATTATATTGACGTTGAGGCTCATGCGCGAAGGATAAGGGATAAGGTAAAACAATGGACCGGTATTCCTGTCTCCATAGGCATTGGCCCTTCAAAGACTCTTGCTAAATTGTCAAGCCGTATAGCGAAAAAACAGCCGGAATTTAAAGGCGTGTTCAATATTACAGATCATTCCTGTTTTAATGAGCTTTTAGATTCTGTTGATGTGGAAGACGTATGGGGAGTAGGGAGACGGTATTCTCAAATGCTAAAAGAAAATAATATACATACAGCACTGGAGCTTTCCAGTGCCAATGATGCATGGGTCAGGAAAAGAATGACAGTTATGGGTCTGCGAACTGTTTATGAGCTTAGAGGCAAGTCATGTATTCCATTGGACCAGATGCCGGACCCGAAGAAGGGGATCATAAGCTCTAGGTCCTTTGGGCGTCCTGTGGAAAAGTTGGAGGAGTTGAAGGAGGCCCTCGCTGCATATACTGCGCGTGCGGCAGAGAAGGTGCGGAGGCAAAATTCCGTAGCGTCATACATCAATGTGTTTCTCGCTACAAATCGCTTTAAGCCAGAGCCTCAGTATTCTAATTCCGCAGCCTTTCGCCTTCCAGCCCCAACATCTTTTACACCGGATTTAATCCGTTATGCAAACGCCAATATTGAAAAAATATATCGTCCCGGATTTAGATACAAGAAACTTGGCATAATGCTACTGGAGATAATACCAGAGGAGGATGCGCAATTGAATCTCTTTATGTCATACGGAGATACTGCCAAAAAAAAGGCGCTGATGCAGGTCTTTGACAGCATAAATGCGCAGTGGGGTCGCGGATCGGTCAGATCCGCCTCAGAAGGGAGCGGAAGACCCTGGCAGATGAGGAGATCATACCTGTCAAACCGTTATACAACGGAATGGCGCGAAATTCCGCTGGTAAAGGCCTCTGTGTGAAAAATAATAGATCTGTAAGACCAAAAACTGATGATGGTTTCCTTATATATTCATAAGGTAAGGTAATATGTTAACAGAAATCGATCTGCTTCTGTTAACATATAGAAATTGCTCAAGCTTGAATATAATTTAAGAAATTATATTCTTTCAATTATCATAGCCATTCCCTGACCTCCGCCAATGCATAATGCAGCAAGTCCAAATTTACAATCTCTTCTTTTCATCTCATTTATAAGTGTGACAACAATTCTTGCTCCAGTACAACCAATAGGATGACCAAGAGATATGCCGCTTCCTAGAAGATTGGTTTTATCAGTTGAAATCTCTAATTCTCTAAGACAGCTTATAGCTTGCGAGGCAAAGGCTTCGTTTAATTCGAATATATCTATATCTGAAAGGCTTAGACCTGCTAAATTTAACGCTTTTTTTATCGCTGGAACTGGCCCAAGTCCCATATAAGCTGGATCGACCCCGCCGCCGGCAAATGACTTTATCTTTGCCAGGGGTTTGATGTCTAATTGATCAGCTTTTTCCCGGCTCATGATAGTCAAAGCTGCTGCTGCGTCATTTATTCCTGAAGCATTTGCAGCAGTAACAGATCCTCCCTTTTTGAAAACTGAAGGAAGTTTGGCCATTTTCTCCATGTTCGTTTCCATAGGTCTTTCATCAGTGTCAAAAATTATTGGATCACCCTTTCTCTGTGGTATGGGAACAGGTACAATTTCGTCTGTAAAATATCCTTTGGCAATAGCATCCATGGCTCTCTGATGACTCAAAAGACTAAGCTGATCCTGCTCCTCTCTGGTGATTCCATACATTTCTGCTATATTTTCGGCTGTAATCCCCATATGGTATCCGTAAAAAATTTCATAAAGGCCGTCAAGCACCATAAGATCATTAATCTCTCCCTTTGATGTCACATCCATACGATATCCCCAGCGTGCCTTAGGCAATGAATATGGAACAGTACTCATGCTTTCCATCCCTCCTGCAATGACAATATCTGCAAATCCAGCCATTATGCTTGTGGCTCCAAGGGTGATAGACTTTAATCCTGATGCACATACCTTGTTTATAGTCATGGCATTTGTCTCTTTAGGAATTCCAGCTTTAATCATTGCTTGTCTAGCTGTATTTTGGCCTTGTCCAGCCTGAAGTACATTACCCATGATGACTTCATCAACATGAATAGGAGACAGGGAATCATCCCAATTATAGTTTTCCCTTTCAAGCTCGGTCATATCATTTCCAGCGAGTTTTTCAGGCGCTAATTCCAAGATTTCTTTACTGGCCTTAGGTCGTAAGCCGGCTTTTTTTAGAGTCTCATGGATTACAAGTGATCCAATTTTTACTACTGAGACATCTTTCAATGCTCCCCCGAAATTTCCTATAGCTGTTCTTGCGCCGCTAACTATTACAGCTTCTTTCATAAAGTTTCCTCCTTATTTTGTATTGTAATTATCATTAATAATTTTCAAATTATATCTTACATATGAAATACTAGCCAAAATTGTCAAGATAATAGTACTAGATTATTATGTTTAAGTTTAATTTGTGTTAGTTATTTAAGGAATTGTGGGGAATAGCACAGTCTTAATTAAATTTAGAAATACTTCACTCTATGATCCATGTTGATTACAATATATAAGTTACTTTTAGGCAGAGAAGAAAATGTTTATTTTCGATGATATCTTGAAAATAAGAAATTAGATATATTGCCAAGAAAGTGAAAATTTATTACGATTATTCAGTTTGACTAATTTTAAACTATTCCTGTATCAAAAACAGAAAGATAATGATTACATTTACTATCTTTGATTTTTT
>JAXHTB010000105.1:0-10889 GCA_034190185.1 Spirochaetota bacterium
CTTTGCGGCGCCACTATTACAGAAGAGATAAAACAGGGATTGGCATCTTTGCCAGAAGGCGATAAAGAAGCCATAACAAAATTCGGTATTGAATTTGCCACTCGTCAATGCCGGGAATTACTCAAAGAGGGTGCACCAGGACTGCATATATATACTATGGATAGAAGTATTTCAACTGTGGGAATTGTAAAAAATTTGAGAGCTGAAGGATTATTATAATTTGATGCAAGTCATGTAGAAAAATTATTTAACGGTTAAATAAATGGATATTAAATTATTACTTACTATTTTTTCTGTAATATTTATTGCAGAGCTTGGAGATAAAACACAATTAGCAACAATGCTCTTTGCAATGGATAAAGAAGTTAATAAATTTACAATTTTCTTAGGCGCTTCTTTAGCACTGATCATCACAAGTGCTTTAGGTATTATTGCTGGAGGTTTTATATCAGAATATATCAGTAAGAAATACTTACATTATATTGCAGGCTTAGGATTTATAGGTATTGGGATCTGGACACTATTCAAAGCATAACGAAGCTAATCAATCATTTCGATTATCTGAAGAAAAAAATAATTGTATAATTATCAATTTTATCTTTTTGCAATAATATAAATTTATCATATAAAACATCAGTAAAAAACTGATGTTTTATATGATATCATAGTTTACTGAAATGTAGTTATTATGCGCTGAGCTTTAAAAATAACTCGATTGAGTGTTCCCACAGGTACAAGCTCAACTTCGCAATTAACACCTAACTCATTATAAATAGACTCCTCAAGTCTGCCTCTTAAATGGGACAGATCGTTTACTTCTGCACGATACTCTGCCTTTATTTTTAGTCTATCTAACTCGCCTGGTTTATCTACAATTATTTGATTCTCTTCACCCAATTCTGTGATCTTAGCAATTACTTCTTCTATGTCAATTGGGAGTATTTTTTTCCCCTGAACTTTAACAATATGCGCAACTCTCCCCTTTACTAATGACATCTTAGGGTGAGTTCTTCCGCATTTACAAGGTTCATAGGGAAATATTTTACCTACATCGCCGGTCTTATATCGTATTAATGGGACTGCTTCATTCCAGATGGGTGTATAAACAATTTGCCCTTCTTTACCAGCACCGAGTACCTCTTCAGTATCTAAATCAATTACCTCAACGATACCACAGTCAGCAAAGAAATGCAATCCGTTTCCTTCTTCACATTCTATACCAATGCCCCCAGTCTCAGCTGTTCCGTAAAGTGTTCTAAATGGAATGCCATACACAGCTTCAATTCTTTTCCGATATGCATCAGCAAAACACTCACCGCCTCCCACAACTAGTCTGATGTCTGTTTCTCGGATGTCAATGCCTAGTTCCTCAGCCCGACGAAAATATGTGAGGACTAAACTGGGCAGATATTCCATAACAGTAACACCAGTTTCTTTAGCAAGTCTTATTTGATGGTCAGGATTTCCTCTGCCAGCAGTATTTAAAAGCATCCTGGTTCCAATAGCCTGATATCCCCTTGAGGAAGATTCAAAAGGAACAAGACATTGAACTACATCATCAGGACGCACACCGATCGTCCATCTGCATCTTGCTTCTCCATAAATATAGAAATCCCAGTCATTTTTTGACAATGGAATCGGTTGAGTAAATCCTGAGAGTGTACCGGATGTAGAATTAATTGCCACAACTTCATTCATAGGAATCGAAAGCTTTTCAGAGAGAGGAGTATTACAGAAATCTTCTAGGTAGTTTGTTAACGGTAATTTCTCAATATCTTTTAAACCTGTAATATCCGATGGTTTTATCCCTATTTCATCAAACTTACGCTTATAAAGACCAGACTTATCATAGGCTCTATGAATCAATGATTTAAAACGATCCTCCTGAAGACTTTTAAGTTTTTCAAGAGGCATAGTCTCAACTTCTGAATCCCAATACTTTCTTGCTTCGTACATAATTCCCTCCTTTTGAGAAAACAATGAAAGCTTTTGTTATTATGTATTGAAAACGCAGGTATTAATTTAATGAATAAAATTACAAAGTTTGAAGATTAGTATTATTTATATTTAAATATCTGTTATTATTTTTCCAGAGCTATCCGGTTTTATTATCTTAGATTTGCGTATTGGTTCCCCTTTAGGCTGACTAATAGCCTTCTGAATCTGCATCATCATGTTCATATAATACGATTGTGTTGCAATGAATTCCTTTAGCAATTGGTTTTTCGAAACCTTCTCTGTTATATCATTTATTTTTTTCTTTTCTTCAACCTCAATTGTGCTCCCGCTCTGTTCTTTAACATTCATCTCTTCCGATATCTTAGCAAATTCTTCAAGCAGATCTTTCGATTCTTTATCAGATTCCAATTTTTTAGAAAGCTCTTCAAATCTCTCATAAAGTTCAGTCCCTTTGATCATCAATCCGAGCTTATTGGCTGTTTCTAGGATCTCTTCCATTTAGTATTCTCCTGTTTTTGCAAAAAATTGAGATAAAATTATACTATTAGTAAATGCTTTAGCTTAGTTAGCAGATAAATACATTAATCAATTTAAAGATTCTAGGATTAAACAGTTATCAAGGTATAAGATCATAAACCTTAAAAACCTCATTTATATGCTCTACCCTCACCTAAATCATCTTACTTAAGACAGATACAACCAAAGGAAACACCTTTGGAAGATGTTAAAAGGAAACAGAAACAGCTTAATGAACACATGCCCTGAATCCTTTATAATCAATAAATAACTGCTGGAATTCAATACAATATTACTATTGTTAAATCTATCTAAATTTAAATGTATTGAGATTCATAAGTAAATTATCATTTTTGTGCAATAATTTTTTTTAATCTTTGCAAGGCAATTTCACCAAGCAAAGATTAATTACATGATACTATAAAACAGACTATGATGGCACCTCTTCTCCAAAGGATAAATCATCAATTTCAAGAGCAGAGAATTCATCATCCATCAAGGTCTTTACCTTAGCTTCCTGTATAGGCAAAATCTTTGTAATAAAAAATTTAGCAGAATGGACCTTCCCTGAATAAAATGCTGATTCTTTGTCCTCCTTTATTAATGACATCTTTTCATCATCTGTCTTTGCGTTTTTTGATTCAAAAATCTCATTAAGTTTCTTTTCTGCTATTACCAACTGTCCTAAATGTATCCATCCTAATAATGTTTCGCCGACAATATCAAGAAACGGCGTTGCGCTCAGAAAGGCTTCGGGAACCTGTCCATTTGTAAACAGACCTGTTAGATGAGTTGCAGCTTTCACCATATTATCTTTTGCATTTTTGACAATATTGACATACTTTGTGAGTGATGTATTTTTAGTAGCGTCATCAATAGTTTTTTCAATTTCCCCTACAAGAAATTTAAAAATTTCACCCTTAGCCATCCCAAGTTTCCTTGAAACAAGGTCTACAGCCTGAATTCCATTTGTGCCTTCGTAAATAGATGCAATTTTAGTGTCTCTTGCATACTGTTCAACCGGATAATCTCCACAATACCCGTATCCGCCATATACCTGAATGGCCTGCTCGCAAATTTCGTATGACATATCACTTGTATAAGCCTTACATATAGGAGTAAGGAATTCAACCATACCACCATAGAATTTTTTTAGTGATTCATCAGTTTCAGAATTTCTTTTATCAATATAAAGAGCAGCATAATAATTTAATGCCCGCAAACCCTCTACATAGGATTTCATCCATAATAGATTTCGTCTTATATCAGGATGTTCTATAATTGGCACCAGTTCAATTGACTTCCCCTTCTTTGTGATGTCGGTTCCCTGCAGTCTTTCTCTTGCATAATTAAGGGCATGAAGATATGCGGTTGAGGAAAGACCAAGCGCCTGTATTCCTACATTTAATCTCTCCTCGTTCATCATCATGAACATGATCATGATTCCCTGTCCCGGCTTTCCGAGCAGCTCTCCCACACAGTTATCATTATCTCCGAAACTTAGCTGACAGGTTGATGAACCCTTTATTCCCATCTTATGTTCAATACCTGAGCAGATTACATCATTTGATCCACCAAGGCTTCTGTCGTCATTTACCTTAATCTTAGGAACTATAAAAATTGATATGCCCTTAATCCCTTCAGGGTCTCCTTCTATTCTTGCCAGAACAGGATGAATAATATTCTCAGTAACATCCTGATCTCCTCCTGTTATGAAAATTTTCTGTCCGACAATTTTATAATTCTTTTCATCAACCTTGATCGCTTTTGTTGACACATGAGCAAGATCGCTACCTGCTCCTGGCTCAGTAAGGCACATTGTTCCGCCCCAATCAAAACTGTACATCTTTTCTAGATATTTTTCCTTTTGTTCATCAGTACCGAACATCTCAATAAGCATAGATGCGCCATGAGTAAGACCTGCGTATAAGGTCAATGCGCTATTCCCTGCGTTAAACATCTCATTTGCTGCAGTAAAAACAACCATTGGCAGCCCTTGTCCACCAACCTCTGGATCATCAACAGCAGATATCCATCCGCCATCACCAAAAGCCTTTAAGGGATCACGAAAGGACTCCGGCAATATAACCTTGCCATCTTCCCATTTAGCTCCAATCCTGTCTCCGTCCTCATTGGTGGGAGCAAGGTCATTTTCTGAAAATTTAAGAGCTTGATCTAGAACCATATCAAATTCTTCTTTCGAAAAATCTTCGAATTTCTTCTTTTCGGTTAATTTAAGAATATCAAAATATTCATAAAGAACAAAATCAACATCCCTTTTATCAACTAAAAGATTTGCCATATATTTCCTCCAAAAACAAATTGTGCTTTAATATAGTATAATTTTTTAATTTTTCACAATTTTTGACCCTATTCCTTATTTTGCAAGGATTTTTTTATTAAATCAATAATTGTAAGTACTTATAAATTCTAAAAACTGATGGGTTTATAAAAAAAGAACTCTACTTAAGAAACTAAGATAAATAATAAAAGATTAAATCTTTTTATTGACAATTAACATTGAGTATTTATCTTATTAAAAAATATTTTTTTATTCAGTTTTATATTATATACACAATCTTTAGGGAACTAATATTAAAGATATTGCCTTTTTATAAAAAAGAGATATGATATAGTCCTCAAATCGACTGATGTATATTAACAACAGACTAAAGATAAACTTCTTTAAAACAAATAAAAGAATAAGTTGTGTAAAGTATATAAATATTTTCAAATATTAATATAGTAAAATAGAATCATAAAACAATCTTTAAGGAGGAGAAATGACTGATGTCAAAGAGGTCATAGAGGATGAGAATAAGATTGACACGGTTATAGCCGATGATATTGAATTCAGAGGTAAGCTAATATTTAAAGATTCATTGAAGCTAAAGGGATTTTTCGAGGGTAAAATTGAAACCAAGGGGCATTTAATTATAGGTCAGGAAGCAACTGTAAATGCAGATATAAAGGCTAATATAGTCTCTATCAGCGGTATTGTTAATGGATGGATTAAGGCTACAAAAAGTATTCTATTATTCAGCAACAGCAAAACCAAGTGTGATCTGGTTACACCAGACATCTACATAGAGCAGGGTTCCTCATTTAATGGAACCTGTATCATGGCAGAAAAGGAAGAAAAGAAGAATTAGTTTTTGTTAATAATCTGTAATGATTTAACTCAAATGTGTAATATACTATAACCTCTAATAATAGTGGATCATCTGTCCGGTATTTAAATTTTATTATAAATTACAGCTCATTGCCAATAATATTTCGATGCAAAGAGATAAATCGTGAAAAAAAAATACTTTCATATATTCTTATCTATTATCATTACCTTTGTAATGAATAATTCGATTTTTTCACAGGAAAAAAATGATCCCATACCTAAAATTGCTTTCGGAGTTGGCGGCTTTTACGGATTTTACGATGTAATTCATAATTATGGAGAAGGCAACAACTGGGAAGAGGGGGATGGATACGGTGGAGGAATTATCTTCGAAGCTATGATAAGTAACCGTTTTGGCATCCATTCAGGAATTTGGTATTCTCAATTCACGCTCACCCTTGAAATTACAGACTATTATCAAGATGAAGAAGAAGGAATTACTCAAGTAGAGTGGTTCAGGAATGAAGTCAAGAGTGAAATAATTACTGTCCCTATCTATCTTATCACCTCTTTTCGACTTAGTGTTTTTACCTTTAACCTTCTTACTGGTTTTAATTTTTCTTATGTAACTGAATCTTCCATGAGTACTAAAACCATGGAGGGGAAGGAGTCAGCAGAAATAAAAAAATATATTGGATATTCACAGGCTGGAGTTGGTGGTGGACTTGAGATAAAGATCAGCTTGCCTGGATTTATTGACATCTTTTTCACAGGAACCGGGGAAAGATATTTTAATAATCTTTTTAATGAGAATAAGGAATGGAGCGACTTTTTATATAATTATAAAGCAATGGCTGGTATAATGATGCGAACCTTCTAAGCGCTGCTCAATATAATCCAAAGGTTTGAAATTAATTGAAATTATTTGAAATATTAAATACAGTACTCGAAATATACTCAGAAAAAGGGTGCTTGTAAAGAGCACCCTTTTTTTATTACATAATATCTGTAACTATGTCTTAGCTATCTAAAGCCTCAAGTACTGCAGGTATTACTTCGAAAAGATCGCCAACTATTCCATATTGTGCCACATTAAAAATCGGAGCTTCTCCGTCTTTATTTATTGCTACAATACACTGAGATCCCTTCATACCAGCCACATGCTGAATAGCTCCAGAAATACCTGCTGCAATATATAGTTGAGGAGCAACAGTCTTGCCTGATTGTCCTACCTGCCTGGCAGCATCAGTCCAGCCTGCATCTACGACTGCTCTTGATGCAGCATGTTCACCGCCCAGCTTATCCGCAAGTTTTACTATTGTTTCATCAAATTTTTCCTTTTCTTTAGTGCCTCTTCCACCAGCAATTATCACTTTCGCTTGTGTAATATCAACAGCGCCTTTCATAGTTTCTATAACTTCTTTAACCTTTGTGCGAATATCGCCTATTGATACAGAAACACTATTTACTGATCCTTCTGATCCTGCTTCTTCCTTATCGTAAGCTCCCTTTTCAAATGTAGCGACAAATTTGTCGGTTTTAACTTTTATTTCTTCCTGAATTTTTCCATTGAAAATATTCCTTGTAAATACTACTGATCCATCTTTAGCTTCAGCCTTATTACAATTCGATGCAATACCAGCTCCTGTTGATAAAGCTACTTTTGCTGCAAAATCCACGCCATCATAACTATGAGCAATCAAGATACCCTTAACATCATCACTATCAACAATAGATTTAATTGCCTGTGAATAACCATCAGCAGTATACACATCAAGTTTAGGATCAACAACTGAAAGAACTTCAGGAATATATTTTGCGACCTCTTTTGCTATACTGTCATCTTTATAAAGAGCAACCGCTGCTGGAGTAGTTCCGATTGCTCCGGATAACTCCTTTGCAACTTTACATAATTCTAATGTTGAATCGCTTAATTTACCATCTCTATGCTCTGCAATTACTAATAACTTAGCCATTTTAACCCCCTTATATTACTTTCGCTTCATTTCTTAATTTATCAACCAAGGTTGCTGCTGCTGTCTTAGCATCACCTTCAATAATTTCAGCCTTATGTTCAGAAACTGGAATAAACATCTTTATAAATTCAGTTTTAGATCCAGCCTGTCCAATCTCTGATAAACCGAGATCTCCAGCCTTCTTTACTTCCAATTTCTTTTTCTTGGCCTTCATAATACCAGGAAGGGTCGGATATCTTGGTTGATTTATACCTGATTGAATTGAAAGAACTGCAGGCAGGCTCATCTCGAGTACTTCATTTAAACCACCCTCAAGCTCTCTATTAACAGTTAAGGATTTATTGTCAGAACCTATCTCAACTTTGACTACATTAGTACAATGTGGTAGGCCTAGCATATCTGCCATCATAACTCCAGTCAGGGCTGACTGATTATCCTCACTCATTACACCTGTTAAAATAAGATCGGCATCACCAATACTCTCGACTGCTTTTGATAATGCTGAAGCTACAACAAAACTGTCACCAGCATCAATTTCAGGGTCATTGATATGTATTCCCCACTGTGCTCCCATTGCAAATGCTTGTCTAATGTCTTTCGTGATTCTGTCTGGCCCTGAAGAAACAATAATTACTTCGCCATCTAGTTTTTCTTTGATCTGTAATGCTTCTTCTACGGCATATTCGTCAAAATCATTCATCTTAAAAGCAATCTGTGATTCGTCAATTTTACTATTGTCGATAATCTTGAACTTAGATTCCATATCTGGAACTTCTTTTATACAGACTACTATCTTCATTGCCTGACTCCCTTGTTAAAATTTTACTATATTATTTCAAAAACATGAAATAAATAACTAAGAACCACAATATAAATTGGCTTTTTTATGTCAATAATATTTTACATATAACTATATTCCTCCTCCCTGCTCAAAAAAGGAATATGTATTTTTTGACTGTAAAAGTTTAGTTTCTGGTGGGATGCTGTATGTAAGCCAGATATTACCACCAATTACTGAACCCTGCCCAATAGTTATATGACCTAGAATAGTAGCTCCTGAGTAGATTATTACATTATCCTCAACAACAGGGTGACGTGGAATCCCTTTTATAGGATTTCCATTTTTATCTAAAGGGAAACTTTTAGCGCCCAAAGTAACTCCCTGATAAATACGCACATTTTTTCCGATTATGCAGGTCTCTCCTATAACAACACCTGTGCCATGATCTATAAATAGGGATTCATCAATTTTGGCACCTGGATGGATATCAATGCCAGTATTAGAATGTGCCATTTCTGTAATAATTCTAGGTATAAGCGGAACTTCTAATGAATGCAGAATATGTGCTATTCTATAATGAATCAGTGCTGAAATATTAGGATAGCAGAATATTGGCTCACCCATACTCTTTGCAGCAGGATCTCCATTATAAGCTGCTAATACATCAGTTGAAAGAAGATAGCGTATTTCAGGTAATTGTATTAGAAACTGCATTGTAATATATCGTGCTTTCTTCTCACAATCAACACAATCTACATATTCACCCTCAGAACATGTGAAACAGAATCCTCTTTTTACCTGTTCAGCTAAAAGACTAAATATTTTATATAAAGTTGCTCCTATATAGTATTTCATTGTATCAGGAGAAATATCTGAATGCCCAAAAAATCCCGGGAAGAGAATCATTTTAAGATGATTAACAATAATACTGAGTGCATCAATTGAAGGCATAGGGACTTGATGATTAGACTTATGAAAAACTGGTGTATATGATTCCGGACAGCATAAACTATCAATTATTGAAGTTAGTTGTTCTTCATATCTATCATCTATATGCATCGAAAATTACCTCTATAAATTATAAAATAAATTTACTTAATTCAGAAAATGCTACTAATACATAATATCAAACATATCTTATCCATTTATGGTTTAAATATTGCAAATATATTAAAATGTACTTTTGTATTCTCAGCAACATTTTTTTTGAGAATCTATCTTTTCACAATCCCTTCTTTTTTTTGCAATCTTAATAATTACTCGATCAGCGCCTAAATTACAAAAACCAAGACATACTAAAATTCTACTAATAGTACCCTCAGGAATACAAAATATTTCTAAAATAAGTATATCGTTTTCCTTGCAGAATTGTTTAAAATCTTTTAATGAAAGATAATTTATATTTGGATTATTATGCCATTTAAATAGAAGTTCATTAGATATTGGAAGTCGTCCCTTTAAACCAAGTCTAATCCTGTTTTTCCAATTTGCAAAATTTGTAAATGATACAATCCCCATCTTACCTACTCTTAACATCTCGCTTAACACCAGGTGAGGTTTATGAACCTCAAGGAGTGTACGGCTTAAAACAGTATAATCATAAAAGTCATCCGGAATCATTTCAAGACCTTCATCAAGGTCAACTTGAAAGACCGGAACATCCTTACTATTGCACTTAATAATGTTATTGATATCGATATCAATACCATGACCTGAGATTTCTCCTTTCTTAAACATATTTGAAAGGAATGAGCCGTCACCGCATCCTAAGTCTAATATTCTGCTTGATGGTTTTATCATATTACTTATAATTTGGAAGTCTTTTATTTCATCCTTTCTTGATAACTTCTCCAAATCGATTTCTTCTGTCCTTGAGAAAAAAGAAAAGATTAAAGAACTTAGATCATCATTTTTTTTAAGGAATGAATCATGTCCATAGTCAGAAGCTAAATCACAATAGGTAGCTTTTTTCTCGGAAACTAATAGATTCTCAGCAAGCTCCTTTGACTGATCAGCAGGATAAAGCCAATCAGAGGTAACTGAGATTATTAGGAATCTCGATTTTAACCTGTTAAATACATCTTTAAGGCGATCTTCTCGTTCTGCAAGGGAGAATGAGTCCATTGCAGTAGTGATATATAGAAATGAATTTGCATCAAATCGTTCTACAAAGCTCTTCCCCTGATAGTTAAGATAGTTTTCAACCTGGAAATCAGTGTTAAAAAGCCTTTTCCTCATTCCTTCTAATCTTTCTCTGCCAAATTTTTCATCCATTGACTCTTTAGAAAGATATGTTATATGTCCTATCATTCGTGCTAGAGAGAGCCCTTTCTCTGGGATATCTTTTCCATAATAATTGCCATTATCCCATGATGGATCTGCCATAATTATATTACGCGCAATTATATCAAATGAAAGCGCTTGCTCACCGACAGCGGCGGCTACCAGGTGTTCAGCCTGGCCCACCTGCGCCGCGTGAGCGATGAAGGGGTGCTCTTCCGCTCCCACATCGACGGCAGCGAGCACTTCATCACCCCGGAGCGCT
>JAXHTB010000106.1:0-10682 GCA_034190185.1 Spirochaetota bacterium
GGGGAGGAAAATAAATGAGATCATTAACATCGATGTTGCTGTTTTTCTTTATATTAACAGGAGTTTCAGCAAAGGAGGATAAAGATTATATTCTCAGAAAAAAGATTTTAGAGATGAATAAAAATATTGAGATGTATAATCAAAAATCCAGGGATACTGAAACAAAAACAACTGAGTTTAGAGAAAATCATAGCAAAAGGATATTAAACAGGAAAAATGATATCTCTCAATTAACTAAAGATATTTCACAGCTTGAAAAAGAGTTCAGAACTCAAAAATTAAAGCAAAAGGCGCTAAAAAAAAGTTTAAAGGAATATAAGCTGCAATTTTCTCTTTTCAGAAAGAGGATAATCGATGACCTGACTGATTATAATAAAAAAATAAAAGATGGATTGCCCTATAATATCGAAAGAAGGTCACAAAATATTACAAAACTAATTACAGATGCAAGTTTTGAATCTATTTCTCCTGAAGAGATATTTAACCGCTATTATAATTTCTTGAATAAAGAACTCATCATTGGACTAGACTCAGAAGTATATTTGAAAGATAATACAAAATATTTAAGGATTGGACGGGTCATCATGGCATATTCAGATGACTCAGCCAATAATGTTGGGATCTTAACATGGAAGGACAAAAGTAAATGGGATTGGGGAATGGACCTCACCTTTACTATGCGAAAGGCTATCAGAGACTCAATAAAGATGGTTGAGGGAAAGAAGGCGCCAGAACTTATCGATTTCCCTGTTCCAATATCATATATCAAAGAGAGATAATGAGGCAAAAACTGATGAAAATTAATACAATAATATCTATCATAATCCTTGTTTCATCATCCTATCTATATGCAGAAGAAAAGAATAAATTATATCTTGAACACGAAAGAGTAACAAAATTACTTGAGCAGGCAGAACAAAGCTACTGGAAGGCAAAATATAAGCTTATTGAACATAAGCAATTTGCAAAGGATGAGATAGAAGAGCTTGAAAATCGATATGGTGATCTTATGAAGCATAGAAACAGTTTAAAAGAGGAGATTTTGAGTTTAAAATCGGAAAATAAAGAGATTAGTGGAATAATAGACAACTACAAGATGCGAGTTTCCGAGATTTATTCATCACAGATGAAAACAATTGACTCTTTGACAAATTTTATCAGAAGAAACAATCCATTTACTGATCAGAAAGATCTAATAATTTTAAACAACTTAAGAACCATGATTGAAAAAAAGATAAACTTTATTAGTATTGCTGACAAAATACTGCAATTTATCGACTCAAAGATCGATGCTTCAGAAGAATCCACAATATATCATGCTGATATACTAAATAAAGATAAAATTCTCAAAAAGGGAAAGAAAATTAAACTTGGGTATATTTTTTATGGGTATATAACAGATGACGAAAAAGATGCAGGTATAGCGCTTAGAACAAGCACAATTAACAAGAAGGCTTTTGAATGGTTTGAGGATATATCATCTTACAAGGATAGCATTACTAAAACAATAAACAAAATTGACAATAAAAACGACATTACTTTTCTACCGATAGATGTTATGCAATCCAGAGCTGTTGGCAAATCCTATAAAGAGGGTGGCTCGATCTTTAAAAAATTTTTATCATGGTACCATTCCGGCGGAATTGTAATGTATGGCATATTGCTTGTTTTACTCTATGCCCTATTTATTACTATTGAAAGAATTATTTTTTATAGAAAAAATCATCTAAATGCTGATACCCTAATGACTAGTATGCTTTCTGATATAAAAAAGAAAAAAATAGATAATGTAATAAAGGTATGTAAAGAAGAAAAGGGTTCTATATCAAGAATGCTGGTCGATGTTCTTGAGGAAAAAAATATATCGAGAAATGAGGCTTATAATAAGATGCAGGAGGTTCTTCTACATGAAGTTCCTGTAATTGAGAAACATTTGCCGACCCTAAAAAGCCTTGGAGCGCTGGCCCCCCTTTTGGGACTGTTAGGCACAGTTTCCGGTATGATATCACTTTTTGATGTAATTACAACATACGGCACAGGCGATCCAAAACTTCTTGCAGGAGGAATAGCCGAGGCTCTAGTAACCACTGAATTTGGATTAATTGTAGCCATACCTGCAATTTTATGTCACAGAATGCTCCTCAATATTGCGGAACATATAATAAGCGATCTTGAGAGATACAGCTTGACTGTTTTGAATCTTTGTTGGAAATAGAATAACTATGATCGACCTGATATTTGAGACCATAATAAAGGCAGGAAGCGTAATTTATTTCATATTCTTCATCTCATTATACGGCTGGTACCTAATTTCTAAGAAATATTTCTTTATAAGAAATGAAATAAGAGATAGCGATGTTATGATCAATGATATCATAGATTATCTTAACACAGGATCGATAAATAATCTGATAAATTATTTAAATGATAAAAACAGAGTTATTACAGAAAGCCTGTTAGGCATAATTAAAACATGTAATCTAAAGAATATAGATTTATTCTTTGATGAAAAACGGATTCATTACTATAGTATCCTTGAAAACGACCTAGGAACAATTGGAACACTGTCCGGTATTGCTCCGCTTTTAGGGCTACTGGGAACCGTTTCCGGAATGATGACAACCTTTACAGTAATCAAGATCTATGGTTCAGCCAATCCAGCATTAATGGCAGACGGCATATCAGAAGCACTGCTTACAACTCAGGCCGGACTTGTTGTTGCCTTTCCTCTAGTGCTTGCAAATACCTTTCTAAAAAACAGGGTAAAGGAAATAAAAAATAACTTTGAAAAAATATATATGACAATGAAGAGGATGGAAAATGTATAACCTCCGAAAAAGAGATAAAGAAGATACAGATGAGATAAATATTTCTCCTCTGATAGATATGGTTTTTATACTTCTGATATTTTTTGTTGTCACTACCTCATTTTCAAGAGAAACAGGAGTGGAAGTCAACAAACCAAAGGCATCAACCGCAAGGACATTATCCCAGGAGAATATTTTGATTGCAGTCACATCAGAGGGCACAATACACATATTAGAAAAACAGGTTGATCTTAATCAACTGTCAATGATAGTGAAAAGGTTGATCAATGAAAATCCTGAGAGGCAGGCTGTTGTGCTTGTTGACAGGAACGCAAAAAGTGGAGATGTAGTTGATGTAATAGATGTATGCAATTTATGCAGCGTAAAAAAAGTTAATATTGCGGCTACAAAAAAATGAAGTTTGAAATAAATAGTATTATAAAAAAATTTAAATATATTCTCTTTGCCCTGATTGTAAGTTCATTATTATTTTTAATGCTTCCTGTATCATATTATATTTTTCACTCAAAATTATATAATTTAATTAATGTAAAGCAATTAAAGAGTTTTAAAGTAGAAACCATTAAGGTTAAGAAAAAAGAAAAAAAAATAAAAGAAATTGAGAAGACTAAGAAAAAAAAATTAAAAAAATTCCAAAACAGATTTCTAACCAGATTCAACCTAGATCTTTCTGTCCTTTCCGGGGAAGGTAGTGGAGCAGGAGCGTTAGCAGCTGGATTTGAGAATGTAATCGAAGAGGGAGAGGCTGACATTCCGCCTATTAAACGGATATTCAATCCCCCGAATTACCCGGAGCGCGCAAAAAATGAAGGCATTGAAGGAACAGTGATAGCAAAACTCTTAATCGATGAAAATGGAAATGTGCGAAGGGTAAGGGTTATAAAGGCTCCAAAATATTGGGGATTTGATGATTCAGTTATCGAAGCGGCAAAATCATGGAAATTTGAACCAGCAAAATTAAATAATATGCCGGTCAAAGTATGGGCAACTCAGGTAATAGAATTCAGATTATGAAAAAATTATGTATAATAATATTGCTTATTAACCCTGTCATTTCCTTTGCCCAAGAGGACAAGGGGAAAATCTATATAGACAAAGCAAACACACTTTTTAAGCAAAAGAATTATAACATGGCTCTTCTTACCTACAGAGAAGCTCTAAATTTCGATGTTAACAAGGCTGTAGTATATTATAACATGGCTAACTTATATTTTATTTTGGATAAACCATGGGTATCAATTATCTATTACAAGAAGGTAATTAAACTTGCTCCGGAATTTATAAATTCATATCTAAATATTGCAAAACTTCAATATAAAATAAATGAATACCAAGAAGCGATCTCCTATACAAGGCTTGCTCTAAAGATAAAGCCTAATAATGAGGAGTGCCTCCTACTTCTTGGCAGCTGCTTTATGAGGATAGGTGCTTTTCCAGAGGCTGTATACTATTTTGAGAAGGCTAAAGATATCTATCCATATAAATCAACCGCCTACTACATGCTGGCAGAAGTCTATATTGAAATTCTTGACTATGATTCTGCCATATCAGTTATGGAAGGGGCTGCAGAGATTGCAAAAAATTCTATTCAGATCCATTCATATCTTGGAGAGCTTTACTATACAACATCGAACATAGAGAAGGCGATAAATACTTACGAATATATAATCGAAAGGAAGAAGGATGAAAAATTTGCATATTATAGACTTTCTGACTGCTATATTAAAAATGGCCAGAAATTTCTGGCTATTGATACCCTTGAGAGAGCAATAGAGAACAATCCAGATTATATTGATGCCTACATCTCCCTTGGGAATATATATTTTGAGGATGACTTTCTTGATGAAGCTGAAAAAATTTTTATTAAAGCTGCTGTAATAGATCAGGAGAGGGTTCAGGTATACATCAAGAACCTTGGCATAACATATTACAATCGTAACGAAAGTGAGAAGTTAAAAGCATTATATCTTAAAACATTAAAGATAAGTTCTACCCTTGCGTTAGTTATTCGTAGGTATATTACGATATAAAGGATTCTGTTTTTACATTAGATTCTGAATCGATCTGTAATTCTTCTTTATTGCTATTTTCTGGTTTAAAGAACGTCACTCTATTACGTCCATTCTCTTTTGATCTGTATAAGGCTTTATCAGACATATCAATAAACTCATCAATATCTAACGGTTTAAGTTCAGGAAAAGTTGCTAAACCGCCTGAAATAGTTAATTGAAGTATAGAGTCTTTATAATCAATCCTTACATTACTCACACTTTCTATAACTCTATTTACAAAAACCATTGCTTCTTCACGTGAAGTTTCAGGCAGTACTACAGCAAATTCTTCACCGCCGTATCTGCATGGAATGTCGATCGACCTGCAGCCTTCTTTAATTACCCTAGCTACTTCCTTTATTACCCTGTCGCCTGCTTGATGACCATAAGTGTCATTAAATATACGAAAATGATCGATATCGAACATTACTAAAGAAAGATTATGATTGTATCTTTTCGCTCGTTTCCATTCCTCAATCAATCTCTCCCTGAAATATTTATTTATAAATAGTTTTGTCATTCCATCTCTTGTCGCCATATTATAAAGGTCAGCGTTTTTTATGGCAATTGCAGATTGAGTTGAGATATATTGCAGCATTTCAAGGTCAAAGGATGAAAAAAATCCATCTATTCTATTTATGGCCTCTATTACTCCAATTATTTCCCCATCTACTGTAAGAGGCACAGCAATTAACGATTTAGTGTGAGTATTGGAAATTTTATCAGCAGTATTGGAAAATCTTGGATCATGTTGAGCATCGTTTATCAGAATCGGAGTACCGTTTGCCCAAACTGTACCTGCAATCCCCTCCCCCATCTTCAGACTTGTATCCTTTAATACTTTGCCTTCCTCGTCTTTACTTAGAAATGCAAAAACTAATCGATTCATCTCTTTATCAACAAGAAGCAAACTACTAGATTCACATATTAATAATTCCTTTGTTTGATGTAATATTCTTTTCAGAATTTCATCTTTTTCAAGTGAGTTCGTGATAAATGTATTAATCTCGATTAAAAGTTTAAGCTTCTTGTTTCTCTCATACGGTACAGTTATTGAATCAATTTTTCTTTCTAAATCAATTATGCTTTCTTTGAGAGTTTTTCTGTTCCTTCTTTTATAAAAAGCTCTTTTGTTATTATTCGATTCCATTGATATCTACTTAATCTATTATTAAATTGAAGATGGTAATAACTATTTTCTCTATTCGTAAAAAGATAATTAAAACAGATTTATAAAGCAAGTTTTTCTAAAAAAATGTATATAATTAGGTATTTTTTTATAATAAATAAAAATAAGATAGAAATCAAGTTACTTTTTTAATATATTATTCAACTGTTATTATTAAGGGATATTAGAATGAATTATCTTTTCGAAGACCAAAAATTATAGTGAATAAGATTCTATAAATTACTAAACTCAACTCACTTTTCAGTTAATGAAAAGTACACAATTATCCAATTCGAAAGCTGAATTTTAATTTGTTCGCAACTTACGTGATGCACAGAAAAAGAAAGCAGAAAAAAAATAAAAAAATGGAAATAAAATTATAATAAAAAAAAGAATCAATTACCTATTTTTAAATACTCTATCTCACCAAGAGAGAGTTCCGATTCTGTTGAAACAAGGCAATACAAACCCTTTAAACTAAGTAGTTTACTCTTAACAGGGGGTATTCTTCCTAATATAATCTCTCCATCAATTAGAAGTTTAGCAAATCCCTTCCTTTCAATAACTAAATAATACTCATGCCAATCAGATGTATGTATTGGAATCCTTCTGCCTGATACATTAATCTCCTCATCAAGTAATTTAAGATAATACACCCTTCCATCACCCAGATTATAAGCAAAAAGTACAAATGAATTACCAGCGACATATCTGGCTTTAGCAAGGATATTGAAAGAACCAGAGGAAACAAATCTCCTAAAAAGGCCTGCAGTACCGCCTTTTGCTGAATTTAATTGTGTTATACTCTTGCTGCCCTTTATTGAAAAACTTATTGATGCTTTAACACTATTTCTAATATGCATCCAGTTTTGCGGAGTATTTGAGTCTGCCCAATCCTGAAAAGATTCCTCAAGAATCCAGTTTTCTCCCTTTTCAATAAGATCATCCTGGCTTACCTCCATCGATTTAAGAAACTTCCCGAAAATCCACCCCTGTATTCCGCTTAAATTACCTACCCTATACCAATAATCCCTAACATCTCCAATTAAGGATGAATCCATAGATTTCTCAAACTGAATCAATATATCACCCATTTTGACATTACCGACAACGCTACCATTGATACCAGGTGAATTTCTTAAATTAACATTATTCCCTTTACAAATATATATCCTATGAAATTCTTGGCTTGTTGGATATCTTCTTCCATATTCCTGTATCAGATCTACAAAAAAATCTTCATTACCTCTGAGGTTTGTCCCCCCTTTCTGAAGGTTATTAATAATCATCTTAAAAAGCTGAGGTAGATATGAGGTTGCTGGATATTTTTTTTTAAAAATAACTATAGCATTTATAAGCTTGTCTCCATCTGTTAATTCTATCTTCTGCAATTCTTCAAAATCAAGAGATTCAATTAACCTGCTTCCATTATATCTTGCAATAAATTGATCATAAAATCTTCCATTCGAAACGATCCTTGCAGTCCCCCTGCTTGCAACAATTACAAGATCGCTTTCGATCTCACTATTAATCTTCATTAATTCTTCTAAAACTCTCTTCTTAACATTCCTCCTTTCTTCACCGATCTCATCGTCTTGGGATATAATCTCTAACTCTTCTTTATACTCTTGCTCAAGTTCTTGTGCAAGCCTGTTTAATGCCTTTACACGATAATAGTATATTCTTTCCCCATTTTCATAATCTGAAACCTTGTACAGAGTATTCAAAATACTTATAGATTCATAAAAATCCTCATTGTCATAACTCTTAATAGCATCATTAATATTACTATCCTTTAAAAAATAAAGAACAGAAAATATTATTGATATGCATGCAAAAAAAATAAAAATCAGTATCTTTAGTATATTCATAATTAACCTATACAAATTTTGTATTCAAATTTCTGTTTCCCATTTTTTTATGTTATTCTAACTTCAACCTATATCCTTCCTGTAATCATTATCTCAAGAAGTCTATGCCCCTCTTCAATAAAAACTTCAGTATCTAAAGCTGACTTTTCATTAAAACCTGAGATATCTTTATCCAAATAACTGTTGTATCTAAAATTCTTACTGCTATAGATACAGAATGGTACAGGATCAGCAGTATGTGTTTTAAGAACTATTGGTGTTGGATGATCAGGAAGAATAAGTATTGAAAAGTTGTCATAATCTCTCATCCTCTCAATAACAGGACCAACTATCCATTTATCAAAATCCTCTATTGCCTGAATTTTATGATCAATATTTCCTTCATGACCAGATTCATCAGGTGATTCTACATGCAAATAGATAAAATTTACATCTTCAATAGCTTTGATAAGAGCATCAGCCTTACCTTTATAGTTTGTATCAAGATAACCTGTTACTCCATTAACATGCAAAGGGGAAAGTCCTACAGCCCTACCAATTCCATGAATAAGGTCAACTGCAGAAATGGTATAACCCACAAGGCCAAACCTTGATCTAAGTGGATCCATAGCAACCCTTCTGCCAGTTCCCCAAAGCCATAAAGAGGTTGGATTTCCATTAAATCGAGATTTTCCATCCTTTATTACTGCTGAATTTTGAAAGATCTTTTTCGATTCATCCATTATCTTATTTAATAAATCTGCTCCATCACCCTTTGGTAAATGATCAATAATATTTTCCCCTTGTATATCATGTGGTGGTGTTGTAACAGGAATTTCCTTATATGGAAAATCTCTCCAAATGACTATGTTCCTATATGATACTCCTGAAAAAAATTCAATGCCCTTTATATTAATATTTCTATTTAACTCCTCAATTACAACCTTTCCAAGCTCTGAAGTAATATGATCTGCAGTAAAATCTGTCATGATATTATCTTGAATATTTACAAAATTACACCTAATTGCGACATCATTAGTTCCCATCTCAATCCTCATATTTACAGCCTCTAAAGGAGCTCTCCCTGAATAATATTTTAACGGATCATATCCAAATATTGAAAGATTAGCTGTATCACTTCCTGGCTTCATACCATCTGGAATTGTTTTTACAAGTCCCAATATACCATTTACTGCTGCATAGTCCATATTAGGTGTGTTTGCAATCTCTAATGGAGTCTTCCCTCCTAGAGCTTCAATAGGATAATCTGCCATACCGTCACCTACTAGTATTATTACTTTCTTTTGAAATTCCACTATTTTGTTACCTCTATTATACAATATATCGTGTTGGGATTATTTAAACAAACACCTATTACAAGTCTATTTAGCAAATCTGTTGTTATTAGTTATTTAATATATAATATCATTCTCCTTAACAAATAAAAAAGGAGCCACGTAGTTACATCCCGATCTCATTTATTTTTCTTCTTCTTTCATGAAAAACAGGACTATATAGAGCGAATCATATCCCATTTTTTATCCAATAGCTTACGAGATTATAGTGTTGATATGTTCAAAACAAAAGGTCATAGTATTCTTGAACATTATTGAATTAAATATTCAAGCAGATTACCATATAAGTATAAATTGATATTAAATCAAGGCAAATTTGGCTCAAAACTCAATCTATACTGTTATTTCAGTGCAATTTAATTTGATGATCGATGGTTTTAACATAGTAATTTAAAAAAAATAAATCACTTGATGGTTGTATATGATAGATTATGATAGTATCCTACACTATACATAAAAAAAATTATTTACAATATCATAAATTTATGAAGATGAAAGATGGAAGAAGTCACAAGACAATAATATTTTATCTTTCTTTCATCGATCACCTGTATATGTCTATATCAATATTGGAATGACCTATGAGCAATACTGAAAAACTAAAGATACTTCACCTAATCAGCCAAAGACCTGATTCAACAGGAAGTGGTATATATATCCAAGCTATGATCCGTGAAGCTAGTAATTGCGGCTATGATAATTATCTGATAGCTGGAATTTGTCAAGATAACTGTAATGATATATTTTGTGTTGCACAGCATAAATCTATGTTTGTTAAATTTAACAATGATGAGATATCCTATCATCTGCCAGGCATGAGTGATGTTATGCCTTATGAAAGTACTAGATTTTGCGACCTAACTAAAGAGGATATCAGTAAATATGAAAAGGCATTTACTGAAATAATAAAAGATGCTGTCCTCATATTTAAACCTGATATCATTCACAGCCATCATCTATGGATTGTTAGCTCTCTGGCTCGCCAACTGTTCCCAGATATTCCGATGATAACTACATGTCACGGTTCAGATTTACGGCAATTCCAGAATTGTCCTAACCTTCAAGAAAAAGTATTAACAGGATGTCGGGGAATTGATGTTGTAATAGCTCTAAGTGAGACACAAAAAAAAGACATTATTAGGCTTTACAACCTGTCTCCTGAAAAAATTAATATAATCGGAGCTGGTTATAATAATGAACTATTTTATTTAGACGCAAAACCGGATCCTAATCCAGTTCAATTGGTATATGCAGGAAAGCTGAGCAATGCTAAAGGAGTCCCCTGGTTCTTACACGCTTTACAATCAATCAGTTCTCCTGAATGGGTGTTGCACCTTATAGGCAGCGGTAGTGGAGAAGAAAAAGAACATTGTCTCACGTTGGCTAAGGAATTAGGAGATAAGGTTCATGTCTATGGCGCGCTATCCCAA
>JAXHTB010000107.1:0-10655 GCA_034190185.1 Spirochaetota bacterium
AATATTATGAAGGTCGCTGGGATAAATTTTGGCATGATATGAATTTAAAAAATTATCTTGATCATGACCTTATCCAAAAGTCAAAGGCGGCTTGATATGCCCTAATAATTAAGGTGAGCCCTTTTATACTTTTTTAAAAAAAATCAATAATTACTTGATTTTACATACCACTTTTATTATTTTTACCATATACGAATTGAATTATATCTGTAAAGGATGAAAAAATGAATAAAAAAAAGGAATATACAACCCCCAAACTACATAGTGAGAAAATTGAAATAGGTGTTTTCGGAAAATATGGTGGATGCCCATGGCAACCACCTAATAATAATTATAATTGGTGTCGTTGCGGGAATTAGGTAGTTATACGCAAGATTTTCTGAAAAAAATAATAGAAACTTTAGTAAATTATAATGTAAATAGGCATGCAATTACAAAGAAAATTTGCTTTCTATAATCGGAAACAAACGTCTGTAACCGGTTTTATACAGCATCAATATTTCGAAAATTTACTTTTTACAGGAGCTTCAAAAATATATAACGCCATACATAAATAGTTCTCGAAAACCGAGTTTTGATTTTATTTGATAAATATTACTGTAATAAATTAATCATTTCTCTAGGATTTTTCCAATAATATTCTTACAAACACTAGGTACAGATGCTACAAGTTTTTTCGTTTCAGTGTAAGCAATCCCTGGACATCTATAACAACCTTTATTATAATTGCATGAATAACATTCGTATACTCCTTCATCTTTAAGATCTCGTAATTCCATCAAAAATGGATCAGGATTAAAATGCCAGATGTTATTTATATCTATATTGCGTATATTTCCTAAGTCATGTCTCATAATAACACATGGGTAAACATCACCCTGAGGCGATATACTAGCGTTGATTTTTCCTGCATTACAGGTAAGAATAGCTCCATTGCCCCTCACTTCACCAGGGATCAGACCCTCATTTATTAGATCAGGATCAAGCCGTGAAATCTCATCATTATTTAACGATAACTCCAGTATTGACGTGTCGCCATTAACTCGCGGAGAAATAACAACACTTGCGGAAAAATGCACGTCATACTTTTGGGCAAGCTTTGCCATATCTGGAAGCTCTTTATAATTTTGCTTCATAATTGTTGATTTTAATTTAATATTTATATCCTCATTACGCATAAGCTTAACAGCGCGCAGCATGCGATTAAACGCTCCTGGGCATCTCATAATTGTATCGTGCGTGTCAGAATTGGATCCAAGTAGGGATATTTCTATATCGGATACTCCTGTTTCATTTATAAGATTTACCTCTGCATGATCAATCAGAATTCCAGTTGTTAAAATTGAGATAAAAAACTGCTTCTCTCTTGCTGAATAAAGAATTTGCGAAATATCATCCCTTAAAAAAGGCTCGCCTCCTGTTAAAGTCAGAGTGAGGACTCCTTCATCTTGTAATTGTTTAAAGAGAATGATTATCTCTTCAGTTGTTAGTTCATTATCTCTTTCTTTTACAAGAAAACAGTGTATACAATCACAGGGGCATCTATGAGTCACTTCAAAAATTACATTCATAAGACGATTAGTTGCCTTATACTTTTCAACTGTTTTATTAAAAAGAGTGGTCAAATATCTTCCCCTTTTAAGGTCAATATACCCTTATTATGCAGCTCATTGATAAAATTTTTAAGATCATTTTCTGCAACTGTTTTATCAACTTCATATTCATCACAAATTTTATTAAGAATTATAAGCAATGAGTTTCTGCCATTAATATTTTTCCAGATAAACATACCTGTTTCATCAAGGCTGTGCATCTCATCTCCTGATTCTGCAACAAATATTATTTCATCACCAAGATCTCGAATTGCAAAACCACCGCATGGGATAGGGATATAATCCATATTCATTTTTCCCCTCCTAAAAATTCATTGTCAATTTCGTGCCAGAATTGATTATCCGGCAAAAATTCAAGCTTCTTAATAGGAACTGATCGATAAAGTCTATCTGCCATATCTATCATTGAAACAAATGTTTTTTGATCTATCAATTCATTAAGTCCAACTGGAGGTACAATCTCCTTTGCAAGCAATTTAACAGCTATCGACTTTTTAACATCCCTTATTTTGTGATGTTTTGCCTGCTCAAGGATAAAAATAGATTCCAAAACAGCAGAGCCGGCATACTTTTTCCTATATAAACCATTAAAAGGTGTGCTGCTTATGATAACTTGACTATCCCTATAACCAATATGACAGATTTCATCATTCAAAATGTGATAATCAGAGCTAAGATCAGCTATCGTGGATTTCCCTGATTCAGAAGGTCCAACAAATAGATAACCTTTATTTTTGTAGATTACACCTGATGAATGTATAAGAAATGAATCAGCATTATTCAATTTAACAGCGTTATAAAATGCCTGATACAAAACCTGTTCAAGAACTCTAACTGCAGTACCCTTGAATAAGCCTATTTTTATCCTAACAGTTCCCAACCCTGTTTCTGGATTTATCTGTCCGCTTACCAGGTTATCGCCCATTATAAATTTATCATCTTCAATAACCTTTGCATTGAACATTGAATCCGGAATATCTAATATTTTCTTGTGTGATATAAACTTAGTTCTTAGCTGAATATCTGCCTCCTCATCTGAATTATTAATTCCAAAATATGTCTCAAAATATTCAATATGTTTTTTTAATCGGCAGATCATACCAATAACATATTCACCAACCTTTAAGCGGAATTCTCTTGACCTTTTTTTAGCCACTATTTAATTCTCCTCGGAATTATTAGTAAAACATGAAAAAAAATTAATAATAATTGTTTTACAGCCTCTCTTTTTGCCCGTCTTTTCTTATCTGGTGTTGTTAAATCTACAAATTTATCAGAATTATCCTGTGTAAATATTACCTTTCCTACAATCTGGTCTTTATTAATCCAATTCCCAAATCTATTAACATCTCCCTTCTGATAAAAAAATGATCTGTTAAACAGTATTATTTTAAATAAAAGTCGATGAGCAGTAAGGATTTTCTCATGTTTGAAAACTATTATATCACCAATTTGAACATCACGCCATGATATGCTCATAATCTTTATTTTCTTTCTTGGAATCAAAAGAGGCATCATACTGCCGGACAAAACCGGAAGTTCAATAACATCTCCATTATAAAGTTTATCATGTATTAGATCAAACCATAAGGAAAAGGGTTCATTTTTATTCATCTTGTTAATTTTGTATAAAAAATTATATAATATTAAAAAATGCAAGGATGAAATTTATCGTTTTCGAAATAAGCTTTTAATAATAAGGTATATCCATCTTAATGGATTTATTAAATAAGTAAAATAAATTAAAGGGCTCCTTTGAGATATTGTATATATTGAAGACATTCTATATTTCGATGGGAATAGAATATGCATTAATAGTATATTTTTAATTTTATTCGACAATGTACTTTTATAAACAAAAGTCGATAGAATTTTATAAACATTAGAAAAAAATACTGAGCTTGCTTCTAGTGACTGAAAGCATCTTGAGTGTAGTTCCTCCAGAAAAAGTTCACTTCCTGAACAATTAACCTTTAAGTCCTCCAGCAAAGAATCCTCAATTTCAGCATCAAGTATATACCTTGCTTGTGAAAGAGAAAAGAAAATAAATGGCATAATTTTGCATTTGGTTGAAGTCTCAATAATCTCATTCCAGTCCACACCCCTTTCAATAAGGTTTTCAATATCGATAAGTGAACGCAAAACAAATCTGTTTGAAGAAAGAGATCTTTTAATAGCATTATGCATACATATAAGTATTAGAAGATTTTCATTACTAAAAATATAAGAGTTAAGGGAATCACTCCAGATTTTATTATCCCAGAATATATCAATATTATCCCATAATCCATCAAGTTTAATCCTATAAGCTCTATCTCTTTGGAAAAGATTTGTATGCAGCTCAAGTAATATACCGGTTTCTTTATTATGCAATTGAAATTGATTATTCCAATTCAACTGAAGTTTAATATCCTTTTTCTCATCTGAAGAGAGAAGAGCATCCATAATGTTACCAACATAGTAATAATCTATCTCTTTAAGCGCTTCTATGGCATCCAAAAGGTCCTTCTGATGTACAAGAATGTCCAGGTCCCCAAGCTTACGCAATCCAGAAAAATCGAGAGACAATCCCTTTATTAATATCGATTCAATATTATGCTTATTTAAAATTGATTGAGTTCTTAACAGTTCGTTTTTTATCAACTGATTTTGAAAAGTAGTTTCTAAAACCGATTTTTTTGCATGAACATATATTCTTTTTTTGAATAAAGAAAGAGCTTTTAGCTTCAATATCTTGGAAAGAACTACTGCTGTTATCATATGCTTATCAATAATATTAAAAAAATAATCAATATTAAAATCAGCTTGATTTGCTATAGAATGAACCGTGCTGTAATTTACTTCCTTCTTGCACAATTCAATTATCATTTTATCTTCAATTCTCATTTCAAAATAATCAGCAGAATTACAAATAAAAGAAGTCTATCCTTAGATTTATTTAATGTTTTTAATATAAATTCAAAAATTTACTCTAAATAAAAATATGAATACTAAATGCAGTTAAAATTTGTGTGCAGCTATAATTCGTATGCTTTTAAATATGAACGAATTTGAGTATAATGTGATTTACTAAGATCTCCAACAGTTTTGATTTCAATAATAATTCTATTTTCTACAAGAATATCAAGCCTATGACAGCTAATCTGTTCATCTTGATAAAAGATAATAACTTCTTTTTCATTTTCTTATGAACCATATTATAATAGACTTTATTATTAATTCAGTTAATTTATCTTCTTTTTATTCTATCACCTTATCTCTATAATCCCCTTATCTCCTATTTTACACTAATTTGTGAGTAGATGTTAGGGGGGAAATAGGGGGATAAAAATTCCGATATACTGAAATAATTATATTCTTGGATTGCCGTATTTGTGAAAATATGAACCCATAGTGACTACTTTTTCCTTATCCAGGTTGCCTACAACTTTAGCTGGATTGCCTGCTACAATAGTGTTAGGAGGCACATCTTTAGTAACGACCGATTTTGCTCCAATAATTGAATTCTCACCAACAGTAACACCTTTGCATATCGTTGCAGAATCACCAACCCAAACTCCTTTCTCAAGCACTACCGGCTCTACCTTTCCAAGCCTGGTTCTGTCATAAACATCATGCCAATCTGCATCTGTTATATAGCATCCGTGTGAAAGCATACAATCATCTTTAATAGTTATTTTCGATGCACTGCTAACCCTTATTCCAGGCATAAGTAAAACATTGTTGCCAACTTCTATACAACCTTCACGACTTCCATATTTTACAGTTGTTAACCATAAAAATATCCCTTTTGGAGCAACAATAATTACATTTTTACCTAAACTAATATTAGGGCCAAAAATCCTTACATTCCAGATGCCAAAAACAGCCGGCATTTTATCAATAGAAAGAAATTTCTTCTTAAAAAACAGATGATAATGAATATAAGTCCTAAGCAAATAAAATGCTCTATATATTTTATTTCTTTTAAATTCCGTACTCATAATTTCCCTTCTAACGATATTTAATTTTACAAAGATAATTTTAAACATCTAAAAGTCAATTCTTATTTATATGAATAATAATCCTGTAATGCACATATAAAAAGAAGAAACTATAATAGAATCTAAATTAAATAAAAACTTTGTTTGACAGTAACAATAAAACATCTTATCGTTATTTATGGGTCGAAAAGATTACAATAAAATAGCAAAAAACAAAAAAAAAGGAGATATGCACAGATTCTTGCTGTATGATGATAATTATATTACGCAAGAAAAAAACAGAGCAAGAGATCTTCGAAAGAGTAAATGGTGGAGAAATAAATTATCCTTAGGTATTTGCCACTATTGTGGTAATAAATTTTCAAAAGACTTATTAACAATGGATCATATTATTCCATTGTCAAGGGGAGGGACATCAGAAAGGTTTAATATTGTACCAGCATGTAAGGATTGCAATAATAATAAAAAAAATCTCCTTCCTGCGGAATGGGAAGAATATTTGCAAAGATTAAAAAATACTAAAATTTAAATCTTAGTATTCTAACTGCTTTTCAAATAATATATATAGAGAAATCTAATGGACAAATCTATATCAAATAATTTAAATTTAATCAAAAAGGGTGAAATTCTTCTTGTTCAGGGAACTGTTCCTAAATTTCTTCATTTACTACAAAGCGGCTCCCTTGAAATTCTATCAGCGCCACAGGAGTATGAGGGCCTTGATGCTGATATAATAACATCTAAAAGCAAAAGAGTAGGTGTTATAAAAGAAAAAACTATTATTTCCGGTTTAAACATTGTTTTTTCTGGTCCATCTAAGAAATCGATCCGTGCAATTGAAGATTCTCGTGTTGAAAAATATCCAATCAAACAAGGCGGATTGAAACAAATTATTAATGCTAATCCCAATCTCTCAATCAGCTTATTATCTCATCTATTCAAGATCTTGGACTCCTCCCTTTCTGATGCGTTAAAATATATCAAACTATTTGAAAACTTATGCAAAATAAATGATAACATCTCCTTAATCTTTAAATCATTATCTACAAATATTACTTCTGATAAACTACAAGATAAATCTGAACATCTTTATAAAACATTCACCTCAAATGGAGGGGAATTGCCACCAATATTCGATGCAAAATTCGTAATTTCAGACAACAGCGCTCAACTAAATAAGAAATATTCATTTCCAAGCCTTCCCTTAGAAACACTCATTGATATAAAACAGTGCAAATTTATAAGAAAATTATTAAAACTAAAATCAAACACATTTTTAATGATAGCAAAAGAGGATCCTTCAATATCTGAATCGATGTATGAATCACTATCTGAAAATCTTATTAAGGTTCTAGATAGGATTGAGGCAATTCAATATGAAATTGAAAACGAGCTAACTACATTATTCGGTTCAGAAAATAGCTGGGCATTATATCTTACAGAAGGTGGCGGATTAAGTGAATGGCAAAAAAGTGGAGGTTTATCCCCAAACTTTGCTAATAACTTTTCTTCTCTAATAACAAAACTCATTTCACATTGCAGTGTCTTATTTACAGAAAATCCTGAAAAGGTTTATCCTGGTTTTAATCAGATAAAGAATTATCAATTATCAAACAATATTGATCAAGAAGAAGAGAAAATAAATAGGGATAATAATAAAGAAACTTCATCAAAAAAACAGATCGGTGTAGAAAGATTATATAAAAATTCATTTGATCAGATTATGGAATTTGCCCTTATTGACAAAGAATTTCAAAGAAAATTTCATAAGGATATCACCGATTTTAAAAATATGCAAAATCCATTTTCTTCTGATCCTGATTGCAGAAAAAAACGTCAAAAAATAGCAAAACAGTACTGGGAGATATTCGGTCAAGTATATACACGTTCTCAGATTGAGTCTTCTTCACCACCCCCTATACGGTTAATGATGAGATTCGGTTTTGTTGATGAAGAACTATTAGAAGACAGTCAAATTTCTGAACTACATGAAATAATAACTCATAAAGAAGAAGTTAAGATACCAATATACTTTGAAGATGAATTTTTAAACAGTATTTACACAGGGAAAAATAATCCTAGCATAACAGAGATGGGGCTTTCATATAAGGCATTTTTAAGAGAACAGGAGAAGTACAGGAAGAAGGAGAAAAAATCTTCAAAAATCGATATCAATGACGAAAATATTAAAAAAACAATATATGAGATTGATCATAGATTATTAACAACTGTTGCAGTATGTTCAGGATCCACAGCAACCGCATTTCCAATACTCAATAAATCGGTATTAAGAGGAAAGGTATCTAATCTCTATATATCCAAAAAAAAGTTAGAGTCTATTATAAACTCCTTAAAGGATATCGATTATTCTGTTTTTTACAGAGAAACCGTTGTAAAACTTGATGAAGCAAGGGAGATTATTCAGACTGAAATAATTCCAAACTTTATTCTTCTCCCGTCTTTAGGATCAAAGATAATGCTATGGCAGGAACTGGATGGCTCTAACAGAAAGACAAGAGGCAGAATTGTTGTTCCAATTCTCTGTCTGGGTGATATTCAAAAGAGCTTAGCCCATACTTTTGCATGTTTCCGCTGGGAATTAAACAGAACAATTAAAGGAGCAATGTGGGCTGACCCAGTTGAGGGCGGAATAACCGGAATATATTTCGATTATGTCAATTTCTATAAAAAGAACTCAAAATTATCAGCAGAAACAAAAAATAAGATCACTGAAAAATTCAAGAGCCTTAGAACAAACAGAGATAGGTTTGCTGATGACTATATTATGTGGGTATTATATGAAAAGGAATGTGTCATGAGACTGAACAATGTAACTAGAGAGATGTTTTATAGATATATCCCTTTCAAGGAGGATATCAGAGCTAAACTCGAAAATATGCCTGCTTTTTCAGAAATAGCTTCAAAATTTAAGAATATTCAGAATAAAACAATTACTGGTTACGAACGAAGATTTAAAAAATATGTGGATGAAACCGGGAATCTACCGCCTAAGCTTCAGGAATTCATAGATTTTTTAAATCAGTAAACAGATGTTTTCTATGATATAAACAGTTATCCACTATGTTTCTAACATAAAAAGGCAACATATCAACATTATCAACAACTTACAAACTACTTATCCCCAAGATATAAAGAAAAATAATTTTTTTTATACTCTCTTGAAAAACTATTATTAATTTCTTGCAATTAATTCCACTAAGAAACTAATATGAGCAAGCTAATAAAAAATATCTTCTTCTGTATCTATATATAACTGTAGGATTTTCATAGATTATATTTATAACAGGATAGAAGATTTAAGTCAGATCAATAAGAGCAGTTTATCATTCATCGTCTAATTTATTTGAATCCTTAAACCCTTTAGCACCAAAAACGCTTATCTAGTTCAATTAATATGCACTCAATAATCACAATATATAAAACCCTTTTTGTATTTTTTTATTATAAGGTAGTTAATATAAATGTGACATAATAAATCTAATCCGCTAAATTTAACAGCTTATAGATGCAATTCACATTTTGGTCAATCAAATTTATATAGTTATAAACAAAGTTATCAACAATTGTTGATAAATTATGGGTATTAATATGGAAAATGAAATATGGGATAAGGTATTAACGTCAATAAAAACTGTTATTAATAAACAATCATTTGATATGTGGTTAAAAGACACAAAACCTTTATCACTATCCAATGATATTATTACTGTTAGTGTCCAGGATGATGTTGCAAGAAGGCATATATCTGGCAATTACTCATCAATCATTACATCAACATTAAAGGATATTACAAATAAGAATATATCATGTGAATTTATACCAACAAATGGACATTCATATAACAAGAAATCCGATGTACTTGATAATACTAATAAATCAATTTCAAGCACAACAGCAGAAAAAAGTGATAATATTAAAAACAGCTACACCCTTTATCCACAATATACCTTTGATAACTTTATTATCGGCCCTAACAATCAACTTGCCCATGCAGCAGCTATATCAATCTCACAATCACCAGCTTCACAATATAATCCCTTCTTCATTTATGGGGGCACCGGACTTGGAAAAACCCATCTTATGCAGGCAATTGCGCATTCAATCATTAAAACAAAACCTTATATGAAGGTTGTTTATGTTCCAAGTGAACAGTTTATAAATGAATTTATCATGGCTATTAGAACTAATACTATGTCCAGCTTCAAGATAAACTACAGGAATGTGGATATCCTTCTTATTGATGATATACACTTTATTGAAAAGAAGGAACAGATGCAGGAAGAATTTTTTCATACCTTCAATACTCTTCATAACAACAAGAAGCAGATAGTCATATCCAGTGACAGACCTCCAAAGGAACTGTCCACACTTGAGGAAAGACTTAGAACACGTTTTGAATGGGGGCTTTTAACAGATATTCAACCTCCAAATCTTGAAACCAGAGAAGCTATATTAAGAAGCAAGGCAGAAAGAGAGGGTATAAATATATCGAATGAAGTACTTAATTATATTGCAAAAAAGATTAAATCGAATATAAGAGCCCTTGAAGCAGCGCTTATTAGACTTAATGTAGTTTCTTCGCTAAATAATGAAGAAATAAGCATTCAACTTGCAAAAGTTCATCTAAAACAGCATTTTGATAAAGCTACAAATATAAATACGAATATATCTGATATAATGACTAAGGTTGCTGAAAAGTATAATATAACAGTTGATGATCTAACTTCCAAAAGCAGACACAGTAGATTTGTCCAACCAAGATTTATAGCAATGTATATTACAAGAAAATTAACAAACTTCACAACAATAGATATTGGAAAAGAATTTGGAGATAGAGATCATTCAACTGTTGTTAATGCAATAAATAATATTGAAAAACTAATAAAGGAAGATGACGAAATCAAAGAAGTAATAGATGAATTGCTGTCTGAACTTAAAAACTGACAGATGTTCAATTTCTCTTTATAGCATGTTAATAAACTTCTTATAAATTTCATGTAATCAACAAAAAAAAATTAATTTTTTAACATTTCTAATT